>JAJXYI010000182.1 GCA_021780625.1 bacterium
GCAACCGCACCGGAGCCCCCGCCGGATTCGGACTGCGCGCCGTGCTCACCGGTCCCAACGGAAAGCGGGTCGCCAGCCGTAACTCCAACAATCTCCAGCTCGCCGACGGACACCACGGGACATTCAAGATCGACCTCGGCGTCGGACAGCCCCGGCTGTGGAGTCCGCTCTCTCCCGCGCTCTACCACCTCCAGGTCGAACTCCTGTCCGACGGGACAACGACCGACCGCCGAAGCCTCGACATCGGCATCCGACGCCTGTCACTCGAGCCGCACGCCATGTCCTTCGACGACCACCCGCTGTTCCTGCAGGGGGTCAACCGGCATCAGGAATACCCCTACATCGGCAACGCCGTCCCGCCCGCCGCCCAGGCCCGCGACGCGTGGCTGATCAAGGCGGCCGGCTTCGATTTCGTGCGGTTGTCGCACTATCCCCAGAGCCCCGCGTTCATGGACGCCTGCGACCGGCTCGGGCTCGCGGTGATGCCCGCGATCCTGGGCTGGCAGTACAACCCGGCGACGCCGGCCTTCGAGGCCAACCGCATCGCCGCCGTGCACGCCCTCGTCCGCCGCGACCGCAATCACCCGAGCGCGGTCATGTGGGAGACCTCGCTCAACGAGACGCCGATGACGCCGGAGTTCATCGCGCGCCTCGACGCCGCTGCACACGAGGAGTACCCGGGCGAGCAGATGATCACGGCCGGCTGGATCAAGGGCTTCGACGTGAAACTCACCGCGCGCCAGCACGGGAGCACGAAGGAGTTCGAGCACGCGACCTTCCCGTGTTTTGTGAGCGAATACGGCGACTGGGAGTACTACGCGATGAACGCAGGCTTCAGCCAGGACAAGTGGAGCGGCCTCAAGCAGGCCGACCGCAGCTCCCGCCAGGCCCGCGGCGACGGCGAGGTGCGCCTGCTCCAGCAGGCCACGAACATCCAGGAGGCCCACAACGAGAACCTCGGCACGATGGCCTTCGGCGACGCCTACTGGGTGATGTTTGACTACAACCGCGGCTACGCGCCGGACCTCGAGACCTCGGGCGTGATGGACATCTTCCGCCTCCCGAAATTCAGCTATTACTTTTTCCAGTCGCAGCGCGATCCAGACCAGAAATTCCCGGACGGGATCGGCGGCCCGATGGTGCGCATCGCGAGCTGGTGGACCCCGGCGTCGCCGCTCGACGTGCGCGTGTTCAGCAACTGCGACGAGGTCGAGCTCTTCCTGAACGGACACAGCCTGGGCCGCCACAAGCCCGATCGCGACCGCATCTCGACGAACCTGCGGCACCCGCCGTTCACGTTCCACATCCCACGCTTCGAGCCCGGCGAGCTGCGGGCCGTCGCCTATCTCCACGGGCGTGAGGTCGCGCAGCAGGCGGTTTACACGCCGGGCGCGCCCTTCCGCCTGGAAGTCTGGTACGAGAAGGCCGGATACCCTCTCGAGAGCGGCGGCGACGTGGTGATTATCCACGCCCAGGCCGTTGACGCGAACGGCACGGTCGTCCCCGAGTTCCACGACCCCGTGACCTTCAAGGTCGAAGGCGATGCAACGCTCATCGGCGAGAATCCCATCCCGGCCGAAGCGGGCATTGCGAGCATCCTCCTCAAGAGCGGCGACACCGCCAAGCCCCTCCGCCTGCGCGCCACCGCCGGCGGCCTCGGCGGCATCCTGGAGGTCAAGCCCCTCGCGCCGAAGGCGGAGTGAGCGAAGACGCCGGGCAATTCAGTCGCGCCATTTGCGCACGAAACTGACCCGTGCATTGTGCACGAAGGCGTCGTCGCCAGCCCAAGGGGGCTGCCGCGGCGCCTTCCATTCGTGCGCCCTCGCCTCCAACTCATCCTCATGCTCTCTCTCTGCGTCGCCGCCACCGGCGTGCAGTGGGATCTGCTCCAGGTCTTTGCCTGGGGACGGATGATGGCCGAGCACGCGCAGCGCATGCCGCTCACCGAGGCGGTGTCGATGACCTTCGACGGCGAGATGTGCGGGCTCTGCCGCATCGTCGCCAAGGCGGGGAAGTCGGACCAGTCGCGCACGACCCTGCCCAATGACGCCGTGAAGGACCGGATGCTCCTGCTCCTCGGGAATCCGCCCCGGATCGTGCTCGGAGTCCCGGCCGCGCCGCACGGGCGCCCTGCCGACCAGACCGTGCCCGCGAGTGACCGTGCCGAGCCCCAGGTGCCGCCCCCACGGTTCGCGCTGGCCTGATCGTTCCTCCATTCCGCAGGTCCGGACCCGCACCGCGCGCAGCGACGCGCACTCATGCGGTTGAGTTCGTATCCGATCCCCGATGACGGCCGGCCGCGGCTTCCAACCCAACGTCCCGGCACGCACACGCGCCCACCGGGACACCCATTCCCGCACCCATTCATGTTTTCGCGCATTTCCTTTGTCCTCACCACGCGCGGCCGCACGGCCGCCGCGTCCTCCCTCGCGGCAGCGCTGCTCGCGGCCCTCTCGCCCACCGGCGTCCGTGCCTGCGCCTGCGGCTGCGGCATCTTCGAGGTCGGCACCAGCTCCATGCTTCCCACCACCACGGGCGGCATGCTGACGGTGACCGACGCCTACCAGAACCAATCCCAGGACTGGAGCGGCTCCTCGCGCGCGCCCGCCGGCGACAACGCCGACCGCCGCATCGCCACGAACTTCCTCACGATCGGCGCCCAATACCTGTTCAACCGCTCCTGGGGACTCGAAGTGTCGATTCCCTACGTGACACGCCACTTCGAAACCGTCGGTGGCGCGTCGGGCAACGACCTCGTAAACCTCCACTGGAGCCAGCTCGGCGACATCCGCATCCAGGGCGTCTACACCGGGTTCTCCCCCGACCTCTCCACGGGCCTGACCTTCGGCCTGAAGCTTCCCAACGGCTCGTTCACCCACAACGACGCCTACGACGACGTCGACCGCGACACCCAGATCGGCACCGGCAGCACCGACCTCCTGCTCGGCGCCTTCCATCGCGGCAACCTTGGCTCGGCGCCGCTGTGGCAGTGGTTCGCCCAGGGCGAGATCGACCAGCCCGTCCTCATTCGCGACGGATACCGCCCCGGCGTCGAGGTCGACGCGTCATTGGGTGTCCACTACGACGGCTGGCGCATCCGTGGCGTGCAGGTCACGCCCATCGCCCAGGTCCTCGGCTCCGCGCGGGCCAGCGACAGCGGCATCAACGCCGCCGCACCCGTCGCCTCGGGCTACCAGCGGGTGCTGCTATCCCCCGGCATCGAAGTGGACCTGTCGAGCGTGCGCTTCTACGCCGACGTCGAACTGCCCGTCTATCAGCACGTGACCGGCGACCAGCTCGTCGCGCCCGTGCTCTGGAAGTTCTCCGCCAGCTACCACTTCTGACCGAGCGCCGATTCCGCCAGCGGACTTGATCGTGAGGGGCCGCTCCGCTAGAAGGAGCGACCCCTTCCGTCATGCCCAAAACCGTCTCGTTCACCCTTAACGGCCGGCCCGTGAGCCTGACCGTCGATCCGGAGCGCACCCTGCTCTGGGTCCTTCGCACCGACCTCGAACTCACCGGCCCGAAATTCGGCTGCGGCATCGGCCAGTGCGGCGCCTGCACCGTCCTCCTCGACAACCAGGCCGTCCGCTCCTGCAGCGTGCCCGTCCAGATCCTCGACGGTCGCACGGTCGTCACCATCGAGGGCCTCGCGCGCGGCGACGAACTCCATCCGGTCCAGAAGGCCTTCATGGAACACGACGCCCTCCAGTGCGGCTATTGCACGCCCGGCATGATCCTCACCGCCTGCGCCTTTCTCCATCGCAATCCCACCCCCACCCGCAACGAGGTCATCGAGGCCATGGACGCCAACCTCTGCCGATGCGGAGCCCACACGCGCATCATCGACGCAATCCTCGACGCCGCGTCCGCCATGAAAGGAGCCGCCGCCTCATGAACTCCTCTCCCGCCTCCCCTGCCCGCGACGATCTCATGCGCCCGCCCAGCCGCCGCGAATTTCTCGCCCGCATGGGCGCCGGTGTCCTGATCTGGGTCGCCCTCCGCGCCGAGCTCCCCGCCGCCGAGTCCGAGTCCGCCGTCAAATCCACCTACCGCCCCGAACTGCCCAAGGACTTCAACGCCTTCCTCAGCATCGGGGAGGACGGCCGCGTGACGTGTTTCACCGGCAAGATCGAGATGGGACAGGGCCCCATCACCTCGCTGCCGCAGATGCTCGCCGACGAGTTGGACGTGCCACTCGACCAGGTCGACATCGTCATGGGCGACACCGAGCTCTGCCCCTACGACCAGGGCACCTGGGGCAGCCTCACCACGCGCGCCTTCGGCCCGCACTGGCGCGCCGCGGCCGCCGAGGCCCGCGCAGTCCTGGTCGAACTCGGCGCCGCAGCGCTCGGCGTGCCCGCCGCCCAGCTGGTCACCCGCGACGGCCGGGTCGTCGACTCCCGCGCCCCCGAGCGCTCCGTCACCTACGGCGCGCTCACCAAGGGCAAGCGCATCGAGCGCCACCTCGAGGTGAAGCCCGACCTCAAGAAGCCCTCCGAATTCAAGATCGTCGGCAAGCCCCTCCGTCGCCGCGACTCCCTCGAAAAGGTCACCGGCAAGGCCCGTTTCACGGGCGACCTCCGCCTCCCGGGCATGCTCTACGCCAAGGTCCTGCGCCCGCCGGCGCACGGCGCGCGCCTGCTGCACGCCGACACCTCGGCCGCGCGCGCCCTGCCCGGCGTGACGGTCGTGGAATTGCCCGACCTCGTCGCCGTCCTGCACCCGTTGCCCGACCAGGCCGAGGCCGCCCTCGACAAGGTGAAGTCCCGCTTCGCGCCCTCCGACTCCAAGCTCGACGACCGCAACATCTACGACCACCTCGCCTCGTATCCGCTGCCAGAGCGCGTCACCTCCCAATCCGGCGATCTCGCAGCCGGACGCCAGGAGGCCGTGCGCCACCTCGACGCCGTCTATCTCAACGCCTACGTCGCCCACGCCGCGATGGAGCCCCACACGGCGCTCGCCGAAGTGGGTGCGACAACCGCGACGGTCTGGGCCTCCACCCAGAATCCCTTTGGAGCCCGCGAGGAGATCGCCAAGGCGCTCGGACTGCCGATCCTCTCGGTGCGCGTCATCACCCCCTTCGTGGGCGGCGGCTTCGGGGGAAAGTCGGCCAACGCCCAGGCCGTCGAGGCCGCGCGCCTCGCCAAGGCCACGGGACGGCCCGTCCAGGTCATGTGGAGCCGCGAGGAGGAGTTCTTCAACGACACGTTCCGCCCCGCCGCGGTCGTGACCGTCCAGGCCGGACTCGATGCCTCGGGCCGGATAGTGTATTGGAATTTTGAAGACCGGTTCGGCGGCGACCGTGGATCGGACCTGCTCTACGACGTGGCCGACCACCGCATTTCCGCGGTGGGCGACTTCTGGGGGCCGCGCGAGGCGCACCCCTTCGCCGTCGGCGCCTGGCGGGCGCCGGGCTGCAACACCAACGCCTTCGCCCGGGAGTCGCACGTCTCGCGCCTCGCCGAGCTGGCGGGCGCCGATCCAGTGGAGTTCCGCCTCCGCCACCTCACCGACCCGCGCGCGCGCCGCGTGCTCCAGGCCGCAGCCAAGGCCTGGGGCTGGACCCCCGCCATCGGACGCAGCGGCCGCGGGCTCGGCGTCGCGATCGGAAAGGACTCCGGCACCTACGTCGCCACCATCGCCGAGGTCTCCGTCGATCCCGCCTCAGGACAGGTCCGCGTCAAACGCGTGCTCTGCGCCCAGGAGATGGGTCTGGTGATCAATCCCGAGGGGGCGAAGATGCAGATGGAGGGATGCATCACCATGGGGCTCGGCTACGCGCTAACCGAGGAGATCCGGTTCAAGGCTGGGGTGATCGAGGACACCAACTTCGACTCCTACACCCTGCCTCGTTTCTCCTGGCTGCCCAAGATCGAGACCGTGATCCTCGACGCCGAGAACGACCCTCCGCAGGGAGGCGGCGAGCCGGCCATCATCGTCATGGGCGCAGTGCTCGCCAACGCGATCTACGACGCCTGCGGCGCCCGGCTGCTCGAGCTGCCGATGACGCCCGAGCGCGTGAAAAAAGCCCTCGAGTCAGCGAAGTCCGTCTGAACACGACCGACGCAGTCCGCCGGCCGGTTCCAGGGGCATCCCGCGGCTGAGGATGGCCGTGTGCCTGTTCGCGGGCGCCCGACCGTTGCGGATCGGCGCCAGCAGCGACGACATCCCATGGGCTCGAATTCGCATCCGTCACAATGCCCTCCGACACATCCGGATGCCCTAGGTCGCCCCATCGTCAAGAAGGGCTTTTGCTTCCAACGATGTTAATGGACGCGGTTCCCCATTTGCATTGACGTTAAATCGTTATTAGCATCTCTATCCATTTTTCGGTATCGCACCTACTGATTTGCTAATCGCGTCACAACAGAGACGGAAATCGACTCAAGCCAAGATTGGCATTCGTCCGATGTTATAATTTCCATATTTTGCTTTTAGATAGCATATAACAAGATCAATTTTAAACTTTTGCTCGAGTTTAGTTCTCAAAATTGCATTACTTTTCTGAATTTCATGTCAGCATATAAAGTTTACTTATTGTGTATAAATGATTCCATAGCCAATTTGAGCCAAAATTTCACTGTTTTCTTAAATCATTATCAATAGGCTGCTTCTGTCATTCCGGTTGGAGGTCCTAAAGGCCTATGCAATAATTCTAAATCCAAGAGCAATAAAACTCATCCACATTGGAGCCTCCGCTGTGTATGCTGTCTCCTCCCTTGGACTCGGCCTCCTCAAGTTCCAGCCATGTGGGTGCCCAATCCTCCTCCCTGACAAAGGTCGCCCCCCTAATGGGCGAAGGTACTAGTTCCCTAACACCTCTATGAACCGTTAACCCACGTACTGGCGTGACCCACTTCGTCACGAACTCGGCGTATGCTCGGCTGATCGGATTTAACGCTACATCCAGCTGGCCCGCCCCCTCCCCTTACCGCCGCACGAAGCGACTCGATCTGTTCGTGTTCGGCGGTTTCACGATAATTGGACGCGCATCAAAAGCCCGTCCGAATTGATCGTCTGCCCTCCCCCACCGCCCGTTGAAGAACGGGCCTGCCAGTCTGTAAGTCCCTGAATTTCCGTCCCCTGACGGATTCCCCCCATACTAGACAACCCAAACCCTATGAACATGAGGAAATCGAACCTAGCGAGGAAGCGTGCCCTTGTCGCCGCCTCCTCTCTTCTCGCCCTGGCGGGCGTCTCGCGCCTTCACGCGCAAGCA
>JAJXYI010000599.1 GCA_021780625.1 bacterium
CGGTCCGCCTTGAACTCCCCCGAGGCGCGCAGCGCAAACGCAACACGCCTGACCGTCTCCTCGCCCTTGTGGCTGAGGGGACGCACGGCATCGTCGCGGCCCTCCGCCGCGTCCGCATGCCTGATCAGGAAGAGTCGTCGCTTCATCGGGGCGTCACTGTGCACGCATCGCCCGAAGTTTCAACGGTCGATCAGGGCGCGCACCGCCTGGAGCAGCTCGCTCATGGCAAAAGGTTTCGGGAGCTCGGCCTGGCAGCGGGCCTCCTTCGCCTGCCGGCGCCCCGCAGGTCCGCCGCCATGCGTGCACAACAGGCGCATCGACGGCTGCTGCTCGCGCAGGCGCCGGAGCAGCCTGCGGCTGACCCCATCGGCGCCGACCTCCGCCACAAGGACGTCCACCCGGATCTTCTGTCCCGCCACGAGGCGCTCGCCTTCGATCGCGTCGCGCGCCAGGAAGACTCGGTAGCCCTCGGACGCAAGCATGCCCGAGGCCATCTTCCCCACCACGTCGTCGCTCTCGATGAGCAGGATCTGCTCGTTCCCACGCGAGGCAGTCGGTCCGCCCCGCAGCGGCGTCGCACCGTCCGTGCGCGCATCCTCCACAAGCGGCAGCAGGATCTCGAAGGTCGACCCAATGAGCAGCCTGCTGTGCACGGAAATGTGGCCACCGCTCTGGCGCACGACGCCGTAGGCGAGCGCGAGTCCCAGGCCGCTGCCCTTGCCGGGACCCTTCGTGGTGAAGAAGGGTTCGAACAGGTGCGCCAGCGTGTCGGCGTCCATTCCCATGCCGTTGTCCTCCACGCTGAGCAGCGCGTAACGTCCCGGCGCCACGCCCTCCCCCGGTCTTTCCCCGGGCCCCACCTTCACGTCGCGCACGGCCGTCGTGATCTTCACCCTGCCTTTCGCCCGCAGCGCGTCACGCGCGTTGAGGGTCAGGTTCAGCATCACCTGCTGGAGCTGGTCGGGGTCGGCCCGGACCAGCAACGATCCCTCCGCCAGCGAACACTCCAGCACGCCCGCGTCGCCCAGGACCCGCTCCAGCACCTCGCGGTTTTCCGCCAGCAGGGAGTTCAGGTCGATCACGCGCGACTCCATCGGCTGTCTGCGTCCCAGCGCGAGCAGCTGGCGCGTGAGCGTGGCCGCTTTCTGCCCCGCGCGCAGAATCTCGTTGAGCGGCTGCACGAGGCCGTCGTTCCCGGCCGCCCTCTCGAGCAGGATCTGGCAATAGCCGTTGATGACCGAGATAAGGTTGTTGAAATCGTGCGCCACGCCCCCCGCCATGCGGCCCACGGCATCGAGCCGCTGAGCGTGCATCAGAGCCTCCTCGAAATGCCGCCGGTCGGTCACGTCGCGGTAGCAGCCCACGACCCGCCTGCGGCGCTCCCCGCGCGCCGGTATCGCGCTCAGCGACCAGGCGGCGAACAGCGACCGCCCGCCCGGTCCCACCAGGTCTCCCTCGTCCGAAAAGACTCCCGGGCGCATCCCGCCCTTCACCCATTCGCGCAGGCGGGCGAGCGCCGCGGGGTCTGTGTGCACGATCCCGTGCGGCTGGCCGGCAAGCGCGCCCGCCGGCTGGCCCACCATCGCGCAGAACGCTTCGTTCGCGAACTCGATCGTCAGCCCGCCGTCGCGCCCGGCCGAATACAGCACCGCCCCCTCGCTCAGGCCGCGCAGCGACGCGGCGAGCAGGCGGTCGCTGACCTTCGGTCCCGCAGCCCGGGAGACGCGCGGACGCTCGGAGGTGCGACGTTTCGTCATCGTTGCAGGGCCCCTCAGGGAGCCAGGCGTTCGACCACCCAGCCGTCCTTGTCGCGGCGATAGCGGATACGATCGTGAAGGCGACTGCGCCGCCCCTGCCAGAATTCGACGGTCTCGGGCGCCAGCCGGTAGCCGCCCCAGTGCGGCGGCATCGGCACCTGCTGCCCCGCGTAGCGGGCCTCGACCGATTTCATGGACTCCTCGAGCACCTTGCGGCCGTTGATGATCGTGCTCTGCGGCGACGCCCACGCGGCGAGCTGGCTGGGCAGCGGGCGGCTGTGGAAATACGCGTCGCTCTCCTCACGCGTGATCTTCGAGACCACGCCCTCGACGATCACCTGGCGCTCCAGGCCGATCCACGGGAACAGCAGCGACGCGCGGCCCGTGTCGGCGAGGTCCCGCGCCTTTCGGCTGTCGTAGTTCGAGTAGAAAACGAAGCCGCGGCCGTCGAGTCCCTTGAGCAGGACCGTGCGCGACGAGGGGCGCCCGTCCTTCGAGCAGGTGCTCAGCACCATGGCATTCGGTTCGGCAATACGCGCTCCCTCCGCCTCCTGAAACCATTTTTCAAACTGACGGAAGGGGTCTTTGGCGGCGTCCTTTTCGAGGAGGCCCGAGAGGCTGTAGTCCTTGCGAAGCTCGGCGTAGGTCGACATCCGGGGCACTGTGTCCGGGGCCATGGCCGCTGTCAAAGCCCGGCGCGCCATTCCGGCGGGTTGCACCCCGGCGTCCCCGCCGCATAGTGCTCCGCATGCGAAATCCCGTCGAAGTCTACCTCAAGACCCATGCGCAGACCCTCGCGAGCCGCGTGCGCGAACTGATCGCCGTCCAGACCATCAACCCGCCCGGACGCGACTACGCGACGATGACCGCCCTGCTTCGCCGGCGGCTCCAGGAGGTCGGGCTCGACGCCAGGGTCCTGGTCCCGGCCCGCGCACTCCAGCGAAAGGTGCTCGGCGCCGAGGCCGCCGCCAACCCCCGTGCCAACGTGCTCGGCACGCGGCGCGTCCGGGGCGCGCGGCGCACACTTCATTTCAACGCCCACTTCGACGTCGTCCCCGTCGGCGGCGACTGGAAACACGGCAGCCCCTTCTCCGGCGCCGTCGAGGGCGGATGGATCCATGGGCGGGGCACGGCCGACATGAAGGGCTCCATCGCCGCGCTCCTGCTCGCCCTTGAGGCGCTGCACGCCACGGGCACCGAGCCGCGCCTCAACCTCGAGGTCTCGTTCACCGCGGACGAGGAGACCGATTCGCTCCTCGGCTCGGATTGGCTCGTGAGGCATGCACCCATCTCGCCGGATTACGCGGTCGTGATGGAAGGCGGCGAGGAGGACTCGATCGGCTGCGGGCACAACGGCGTCGTCTGGCTGGAGGTCACCGTGCACGGCCGCGCCTCACACGGCTCGCGACCCGAGTTGGGAGTGAATGCGCTCGAAAAGATGTCCGCGCTGGTGCTCGCACTCGAAGACTACAAGCGCCGCATCAGCCGCAGGGTGTTCGTGGCGCCCGACGGCACCCGGCGCGTGCCGACCATCAATGTCGGCGGCGAATTTGCCCAGGGGCCCGGAGGAAAGATCAACACCGTGCCCGCGCTCGCCCGCTTCTCCATCGACCGCCGGGTGCTCCCGCGCGAAAGCGTCGCGGTCGTGGAGCGCGAGCTGCGCACCTTCCTCCGCACCGCCGCCGCCCGCATCCCGGCCTGCGAGATCTCAGTGGCCAAGGTCTCCGAAAACCACCCCTGCTTCTCCAAGCCGACCTCCCCCTTCTTCAAGGCGATGGCCGGCGCCGTGCAGTCCGTGCGCAGGCGCCCGACCACCTTCAGCGTCTCCAGCGGCTTCAACGACATGCACTTCTTCCAGCACCACCTCGGCATCCCCACGCTCGGCTACGGCCCCGGCGGCCGCAATGAACACGCGGTCGACGAGCGGGCCCGGTTGCGCGATCTCGCTGACTGTGCGCGGATCTACGCAAAGTTAATGACCGAGTTCGCCGGCTGAATTGAATCGCCAGGAGAAACACGAAATTCCACGGGTGTCGGCTTTGCGTTGCGTGCGCTTAAAGGTGCGCTCCGACCACTGCCGGCAACCCTGGCGGCTTCTCGTGTTTTTTGTGGCCAATCCTTCCGGTTGAATTGATTGCGTCTTTGCCGCCCTGCGGCCCCTGCGGTTCGAACCCGGACCTCAGGCCGCCGGCGCGGCGAGCTGGCCGCAACCCGCCGCGATGTCGATTCCCCGGCGCTGCCGCACCGTGCTCGGCAGTTCGTAGTGCTTCGCCAGGATGTCCTGAAACTGACGCGCCGCCTGCCGATGCGACGGTGCCCCGTCGTATCCCGAGGTCGGATTGAGCGGGATCAGGTTCACCTGCGCAGGCATGCCCTGGATCAGCCGGCCGACCGCGTGCGCGTGATCCGCGGAATCGTTCACGCCCTCGATCAGCGTCCACTCGAAAAAGATGCGCCGCGACAGGCGCGTCGTGTACACGCGACACGCGTCCATCAACTCGTCGAGCGGCCATTTCCGCGCCGCCGGCACCAGCGCCGCACGCTCCGCCTGCGTCGCGCCGTGCAGCGACACCGCCAGATGCACTGGACGGGCCTCCTCGGCCAGTCGCAGGATGCCGGGCACTACGCCGACCGTGCTCAGCGTGATCCGCGAGGCGCCCAGCGCGAAGCCGCTCTGGTCGCGCAGGATGTCGACCGCCGTCATCACCGAGTCATAGTTGTGCAGCGGTTCGCCCATGCCCATCAGCACCAGGTTGCGTAGGCGCCCGGTCTCGCCGCGCGGAGGCTGTTCGCCTCGAAGGATGCGCTGGATATGCAGCGCCTGCGCCACGATTTCCCCGGGCGAGAGGTGACGTTGAAATCCCATCTGGCCCGTCGCACAGAATGTGCATCCCATCGCGCAGCCCGCCTGGCTCGAGACGCAGGCGGTCGCTCGGCCAGTAAACCGCATCAGCACCGTCTCGATCCTCCGGCCGTCGGTCTGCTCGAGCAGGAATTTCCGCGTGAACCCGTCCGTCGAATGCGCCTCGCGCGCCACCGACGGCACCGGCAGGAAATACGTTTCCTCGAGCCGGCGCATCACTTTCGCCGGCAATTCCGGCATCCGCTCCCAGCTCTCCACGCACTCCCAGTAAAGGTAGTTCCAAAGCCGCGCCACATGCACCGGGCTGAACCCCCACGCCGCAAACTGCTCCGCCAACGCGGGGCGGGGCAGATCGAGAATCGAACGACTCGTGAGCGGGCGGGAGACCATGGTTCCCCCCGCTTCAAAGCCATCCCGGGGTGTTTTTCAAACCCCGGTTCCAGTTTCCTCCAGACTCACCCTTGGCGACGGTGTGGCGCGGGCTCCTCATCCGGCATCGATTCATACGCATGAATCGATCCTGCGGAGTCGCTCCACAGCGGCAGATTGTCTCCACGCCAGGCTTTGGTATCGAGGATGTCCTCCCTCGCCTCCTTGTTCTCCGACGCAAGCATGAGTCGGTTCAAGGCGGCGTAGGCGACGTCTTCCGGCTTGACGTTCAGTTCCCGGGCATAGCGGCTCACCGCCGCGAACTCTGCCGAGTCGAGTTGAATTTTGATCGCAGACATGGGGTTGTTGGGGTTGGGCCCGAGTTTGTCCTAACACCCCGCCCACCTCAAGCCCCACCGGACTCACTCGACGGAGGAGATCACGTGCTCCATCGGCTTGGCTTTTCCCGGAAGCATGACCCTGTCGCCCATGCGTTTGCCCAAGAGTTGATGACCCAGCGGAGAGTTCGGCGTGAGCACCACGACCGTAGTATTACCCACGCTGACTTCCAGGCCTCCACGAAGGGGGCCGAGGAAATAATACCCCGTGCGACCACCGCCCTCCAGTCGCACCAGCGCACCCGTCGAGATCGGATCCCCGGTCCCTAAGGCCTTCAAGGTCAGCGAACGATAGACCTTCAATGCATCCGCTGTTTCGCCGGCGATCTTCGCCTGCCCAGCCGCAAGGTAAGCCGCGCTCTGGCTTCGCATGTCGAAACGATCCTCCGCGCGGCTCTCCTCGTCCGTCGCCTCGTCGCGCGCCGTGTTCGCGGCGTCGGTCATCAGGCGTAGCTCCCTTTCGAGTTCGTCGACGATCGCCGTGAGCAGCGCGGATTTGTCCATTCGTTGAACTTATGAAACGACTCGGACTTTGTCATGCCCAAAGGGCCCGCCGCCGCACTTTTGCGCCGACGGAGTTCTGCCTGTTCAGTCCCTCGGAGATCGCCCTAGCATGCGCGAAGTGACCATGCCAATCGCGCAGATCTACCGGGGGCGCATCGCCCCTTCGCCGACAGGCCTCCTCCACCTCGGCCACGCACGCACCTTCTGGGTCGCGTCCGAACGGGCGCGGGCGGCGGGCGGTGTCCTCATCCTGCGCGACGATGATCTGGATCGTCAGCGCTGCCGCCCGGAATTCGCCCATGCTGCGCTCGAGGACCTGCGCTGGCTCGGCCTGACCTGGAGCGAAGGCCCCGACGTGGGCGGACCCCACGCGCCCTACCGGCAGAGCGAGCGCATGGCGCTCTATCGCGGCGCGATGGAGCGTCTGCACGCCCGGGGGTTCCTCTTTCCGTGCACGCGTTCGCGCCGCGACGTGCTCGAGGCGGCCGGCGCACCTCACGAGGGCGGCGGCGACGACGAGCCGCTCTACCCCCGCGAATTTCGCCCGCGCCCGGATGCGCCCCTGCCGCCCTTGGACATGAACGCCCCATGCAACTGGCGCTTCCGCGTCCCCGACGGCGAGCGCATGACCTTCGACGACGGCCTGCTCGGCCCGCAGACCGCGGTCGCAGGCGTCGATTTCGGCGACTTCCTGGTCTGGCGCAGGGACGGGCTCCCCAGTTACCAGCTCGCCTGCGCCGTCGACGACGCAGCCATGGGCATCACCGAGGTGGTGCGCGGCGCGGACCTCGTCCGCTCCACGTTCCGACAGCTCCTGCTCCTGCGCGCGCTCGAGTGCTCCGCGCCTGCCTATTGCCACTGCCCGCTGGTCACTGCACCCGACGGCACGCGCCTGGCCAAGCGCAGCGACTCGCTCTCGCTTCGTGCCCTGCGTGCTGCAGGCGTCGCGCCCCACCTGCTCCGCTCCGCCTTCGGCACAGCCGAACTCGGCGCCTACGAACTGCTCTCCACCCACCCTTCATGATCCGGATCGGTATCCTCAACATTTCCGACCGCGCCAGCGCGGGCATCTACGAAGACACGCCCGGCAAGTCCTGCGTCGCGCTGCTTCGCGACTGGCTCGAGACCCCTTTCGAGGCGGACTATCGCGTGATTCCCGACGAGCGCCCGCTCATCGAGGCCGAGCTTCGGCGCATGGCGGACGAGGCGGGCTGCTGCCTGGTGGTGACCACCGGCGGCACGGGTCCGGCGCCGCGCGACGTCACGCCCGAGGCGACCGAGGCCGTGTGCGACAAGCTGCTCCCGGGCTTCGGCGAGCGC
>JAJXYI010000713.1 GCA_021780625.1 bacterium
AACTGTTTGTGAAACGTCGAGAGCGACTCGAAACCCACTTCGCCGGCCAGCTCGAGCAACGGAAGAGCGGAGCCCGCCAAAAGGCGTTTCGCCGCGGCCAGGCGCGCGCGGAGCAGGAGGTCCGCGGGCGTCGCATGAAAGTGGCGACGAAACAGCTCGAACAGCCGTGACGAGCCGAAACCCGACCGCTTCACGAGCGCGCGGACGTCGGGAAAGCGCCCGGGATGGGTGCGGATCTCGGCCACGAGCGCCTCAATCGTCTCCAGCACAGGATCGGCGCCACGTGCGAAATCGTCGGGATGGCATTTGCGGCACGGACGCAGGCCGGCCTCGCGGGCCGCCTCGCAACTTGGGAAGAAACGAACGTTCTCCCGCTTGGGTTTTCGCGCCTTGCACGACGGCAGGCAATAGATGCCGGTGGATACGACGCCAAAAAAGAAGCGGCCATCGAACGCGGGATCGCTCGCGAGGACACGTCCAAACATGCGGGCTTCGGAGAGTCTGGCAGCCATGGGAGAGGAAGGCGCCTCACCGTCGCCCGCCTGTGCGATTTTGGCAACGCGCGGCGGCGGTCTGAGGCGAAGGGGAGATTGCATGCCTCCGACATTACCAGACATTCGCGTTCCCGGCGTCCGCCGTATTCCGGTGCAATTGGCAGGTCCCGCCACGTCGCGCCGGAATCCGGACGCAACCGTCTTCAGCGCCGACACGGCCAACAAAAAACCCCTTCCTCCCCGGGAGTGGATGGGGCGGAAGGGGTGGTTCCAAAAACGATCAAATGGGGAGCTTTGGCGTCACGCCCAGCAGGCGGGCCATGAGTGGTTCGAGGGTCTCCGCGAAGATTTTATAGCCCAGGGGCGAAGGATGGAGCTTGTCCGGCCCCAGGCCCAGGTAGGTGTTGCCCTCGCGGGGGAAGTGCGAGCCGACATCGAGGAAGAAAACGGACTTTCCGTCGGCCAAGGGCCGGATCAGCGCGTTGGCTGCAGCGACGCGTGGGGCGTCGTCGGGGGAGTAGGCGCGCGGAAGGATTCCGATGAGAATGGTTTTGATGCCCGGGTACATTGACTGCTCCTTGGAGATCACAGCCTTCACGCCGGTCGCGATATCGGCCGGCGGGTCGAAGCCGATGTTGTTGGTGCCGATCAGAACGACGGCGACTTTCGGGTGAAAGGCGTGGACCTTCCAGGTGTCGAGGCGCCAAAGGACATTCTGAGTCTTGTCGCCGCCCGCACCGAAATTGAGCGCATGGCGGTCGCCATAATAGTGGTCCCATTGCTTGAGCCCGACGCTGCTCCACATGTGGGTGATCGAATCGCCGATGAAGATGATGTCGCAGCGTTTTCCCTGCATCGCTTTCACACGCTCCACGCAACCCTCGTTCCATTCCGGGTGGGCCTTGAAGTTCGAGTCGCTCGGAATGATCGTATCGGGTTTGGTGCCGGCGAACAGGGCGCCCTGGGCCGCGAACGCGAGAGCCAGGCACGTCAATCGTAGTCGGAGGGAGGAGGGAATCGTGAGACTCATAGGGGAGATGGACCTAAACAGAGCGGCGCAGCCTTGTCTGCCAAAAATAGAGGCGCCTCGGTCCGCTTCAAAACCGGAACGGCATTGCTGAGGAGCAGGGATGCCGCCAAGTTCGGACGGACTCCAAATCCGTCCTCCGAAACGTGCACATTCCCGACGGTTTCCTCGACGTAAAAACCTCCCTGCTCGCAGGGGCGGTGTCGCTGCCCTGCGTGGCCGTGGCCTTGAGGGATGTGGCGCGAACCCGGGGTCGCAGGTCGGCGCCTGTCCTGGGCGTGAGCGCCGCGTTCGTGTTTGCGGCGCAGATGGTGAATTTTCCGGTGGCAGGAGGCACCTCCGGGCATCTGCTTGGCGGCGTGCTGTGCGCCGTGCTGCTCGGCCCTTCGTCGGCGATCGTGGTGATGGCCTGCGTGCTGGCGGTGCAGGGGCTGATGTTCGCAGACGGCGGACTCGCCGCGTACGGGGCGAACCTGCTGAACATGGGCATCATCGACACGATAGCGGGATGGGCCGTGTACCGTGGCGTGCTGGGACTTCTGCCGGGATGTAGCGCGCGAGCGAAGATCACGGCGGCGAGCTTTGGGGCCTGGTGCGGCGTGGTCGCGGCAGCGACGGCCTGCGCGGGGGAGCTTGCGATGGCCGGCACGGTGCCGTGGAGGCTGGCGTTTCCTGCGATGGCGGGGGTGCACATGCTGATCGGCCTCGGGGAGGCGGCGATCACGGGCATCGCACTGGGCGCGGTGACGCGGCTGCGCCCCGACCTCCTGGCGGGCGGTGCGGCGGAGCGCGGCGGTTTCGGATATCTCGCGGCGGCGGGCGCCGCGCTGGCCCTGTTTGTCGCACCCTTTGCGAGCCCCCTGCCCGACGGGCTCGCGACCGTGGCCCGGCGCCTCGGGTTTGCGGCAAGGGAGTCCGGAGGGCCCGGCCTGTCTCCGTTTGCCGACTACACGATCGCCGGACTCAGCCCCGGTTGGGCAGCGGTCGTCGCTGGCCTCGCGGGTGCAGCGCTGGCCTTCGGCCTGTCGTACCTCCTGGCCCGCGCCGTGACGCGCAGGAGCGCGGGAGGTCCGAAACATGACACCGCGAATGGCTGAGACCATGCCCACCTCCCCACGGATGCGCGCCGAGGCCGGCCTCGCGTTGGCTGCGACGTATTCGGCCGCAGTGCTGCTGATTCCCGCCCACTCGATGTGGATCGCCGCCGCACCCGCGGCCCTCGTCGCCCTGGCGTGGATACGGAGCGGCGTCGGTCTCAGGGCGGCGGTTCCGCGCTTCATCCCGCTCGAGGTGCTCCTTGTCGGCTTCGGCCTGGCCGCGCTGGCGCGGCCAGAACTGAGGGTTCCCTTTCTCGCCGCCGCGATCAAAAGCCATCTCTGCCTCGCCTCGGTCTTCGTGCTGACCCGCGCATACTCCGCAACCGACCTGCTCGCCGCGATGCGCAGGCTCGGGTGTCCGGCCCTGGCCGCGGACACGCTGGCGCTGATGTGGCGCTATCTGCCGCTCATGCAGGAAGAGTCGCGACGCCTGCAGCGCGCGCGGGCGAGCCGGACTTTTGTGGCGTCCCGGGGGCGGCGCTGGCGCCTGCTCGGAGACGCGGTGGCGCTGCTCTTTTTGCGCGGCCTGGCGCGTGCCGAGCGCGTCTACCTCGCCATGTGCGCAAGGGGGTGGAATTGAGCACGCCCGCGATCGAGGTACGGAGACTCTCCTACGCCTATCCCGAGGGCACGCCAGCGCTCGACGCCGTGTCGTTTGAGGTCGCCGCAGGGGAATGCGTGGGGCTGCTCGGGCCGAACGGGGCGGGAAAATCGACGCTTCTTCTCCACCTCAACGGACTCCTTCCCGTCCGCCCGCCCCGGGAACCGTCGGTCCTGGTCGAGGGGCTTCCGCTGGCAGAAGCGAATCTTGCCACCATCCGGCGCCGCGTGGGCTTTCTCTTTCAGGATCCCGACGATCAGTTGGTCGCGCCCACGGTCTTCGACGACGTCGCCTTCGGTCCCGTCCAACTCGGCCTGAACGGGGCTCCCCTCAAGGAGCGGGTCGAAGCCTGCCTGCGACAGGTTGGACTCGAGGGATATGGTCGGAGGGAACCCAGCCGCCTGAGCCATGGCGAAAAGAAGCGCGTCTGCCTCGCCGGACTCCTGGCCTGCGACCCCGCCGTGCTCGTCCTCGACGAGCCCACGGCGGGACTCGACCCAAGAGGCCGGCGGGAGCTCAAGGCCCTCCTGAACCGCCTGCCGGGCGCGAAAGTGATCGCGACCCACGACCTCGAGTTGGCCGTGGAATTATGCCAGCGGGTGCTGCTGATCGACGGAGGCAGGATCGTGGCGTCTGGCCAACCAGCCGACCTTCTGTCGGACGAGCCTCTCATGCTCGCCCATGGATTGGAAAAGCCTCACCTATTGACCCATCGCCATCCCCACACGTGACGGGCTGAAGTGGAAGGGACCATGCGCCGGACGGTGTTCCAATGGGATGCCATGCGACGTGCAGCGCTTTCAACCCTGTCCTGCGGGATCCTCGCGATCCTTTTCTCCGGTTGCGCCGAAGTAGGTTCCCCGCGCCCGGAGGAATCCCGTCGTCGCACTTCCCAGGAGATGGCGGCCGTCGCAGTCGGCACCAAACCCGAGGAATTGCGAGCACGGTTTGGCGAACCGGCGGAAATTCGTTCCTACCCAGTCCCAAACCACAAGGCGGAGGTGTGGACCTACCGGTACATGGTCAACCAAAGGACCAACTACGTGGCCCGCCCCACGCATGCGACGATGATGTATTCGGACCCATTGAAAGGCGGAGATTATCACCCGGGCGAAACCCAGATCCTGACGCCCGAACATGCCTACCTCGAGGAGACAACCGCCTTCGTCATGCTCGACGGAGCAGTGGAGGCAATACGACAATTCCGGGTCGAGCGCAGGGAATACGAATAGGCGGGCCCCACGCCGATCCGCAGGCCCTTTTTGCCGTTGCGACGGAGGGGCCCGACCGCCAGCCTCGCGACACCCCAATGTGCCTCGCTGTACCCGGCAAGATTCTCGACATCCAGGGTGACGATCCCCTTTTCCGCACGGGCCGCGTCAGTTTTGGCGGCGTCATCAAACAGGTGAGCCTTTCCTGCGTGCCCGAAGCCCGTATCGACGATTACGTCCTGGTGCACGTGGGCATGGCCTTGAGCGTCGTCGACGAAGCCGAAGCCGCGGAAGTCTTCGGGTACCTCAAGGCGATGGGTGACCTCGAGGAGTTCGAGCCCGGCAAGCCGGGAGCCGGGCCGGGTCCATGAAATACGTCGACGAATATCGCGATGCCGAAAAGGTGCGGCTCCTGGCCCGCGCAATCGCAGCCGAGGTCACGCGACCCTGGACGCTGATGGAGATTTGCGGCGGGCAGACGCACAGCATCGTAAAATTCGGCCTCGACGAATTGCTGCCTTCCACCCTCACGCTGGTCCACGGTCCGGGATGTCCGGTCTGCGTGACTCCGATCGAGCTGATCGACGCCGCCGTGGAACTGGCCGCGCGGCCAGGGATCACGCTCTGCTCGTTCGGGGACATGTTGCGTGTTCCCGGCAGCGGCGCCGACCTGCTCACGGCGCGCGCGAGGGGCGGCGACGTGCGCATGGTGTATTCCCCTCTCGACGCGGTCGAGCTGGCATCGCGCAATCCGGGCCGCCATGTGGTGTTTTTTGCGGTAGGCTTCGAAACCACCGCCCCCGCAAACGCGCTTGCGGTGCTGCACGCGCGCAAACTGGGACTCTCCAATTTCTCGCTGCTGGTCTCACACGTGCTCGTGCCACCAGCGATCGCGGCCATACTCTCCTCCCCCGACAACCGCGTGCAGGGTTTCCTGGCCGCGGGCCACGTTTGCACAGTGATGGGCATGTCCGAATACGGCCCCCTCGCCGATCGGTTCAAGGTGCCGATGGTCGTCACGGGCTTCGAGCCCGTCGACATCCTGAGCGGCGTGCTCGCGTGCGTGCGGCTGCTCGAGGCGGGCCGCGCCGAGGTCGGCAACGCCTATGCGCGGGCGGTGCACGCAGAGGGAAACCTTCGCGCCCAGGCGGTCATCCGCGAAGTATTCGAGGTGTGTGATCGCAACTGGCGTGGCATCGGTTGTATTCCTTCGAGCGGATACGCGCTGCGTCCGGAATTCCGAACCTTCGACGCCGCCACGAGGTTCGGCGTGGGCGGAGGCGGCAGCCGCGAATCCTCCGAGTGCATCAGCGGTCTGATCATGCGCGGAGCGAAAAAACCCCACGAATGCCCGGCCTTCGGATCGCGGTGCACGCCCGAGCATCCGCTCGGAGCTCCGATGGTGTCCACCGAGGGCGCATGCTCCGCGTACTACCGCTACCGTTTGCGCGCGTCAGCCCCTACCGGAACCTGATCCCGCCGCGCGAAGCCGGGGCGATGCTCAGCAGATTCGGGGAAGCTGCTCCCCGCTGAGACGATCGAGGATGCGTTCGACACCCACGACGCTTCGCAGCGTGGCCTGGCGGAGTCCCGCGCGGAACTCGCCAATCCGGGCCGGGGGTCCGCCGGGTGCGCATCGTCCAAGAAGCTCGAGAGCCCTGTCCGCATCGGACGCGCCCACTACGGCGACAAAGCGGCCTTCGTTGGCGACGTAACACGGATCGAGCCCCAGGAGCTCGCAGGCGCCACGCACCGATTCCGAGACGGGAATGCGCGCCTCGTCGATCCATGCGGACAGGCCGGCGGACTCGGCCAGCTCGATGACTGCGGTGGCGAGCCCTCCGCGAGTCAGGTCCCGCAGACAGTGCACATCAATGCCGGCGGAAAGCAAAATCTCGACCGAAGGCCACAGCAGGGCCGAGTCGCTCTCGATGGGCGATTCGAACGCGAGCCCTTCGCGCTGCGCGAGAATCGCCATGCCATGCCTCCCGATGTCGCCTGAAAGCAGAAGGACATCGCCCGGTCGGATCGACGACGGCGCCACCACGAGATCGTGCTCAACCGTCCCGATGCCCGACGTGGCGACGTACAGCCCGTCGCCCTTTCCACGTTCCACGACCTTCGTGTCGCCGGTCACGATCGCAACCCCGGCCTCGCGCGCGGCCGCCGCCATCGAAGCGACGACCCGCTCGAGCGTCTCCATGGGAAGGCCCTCCTCGAGGATGAACGCAGCGCTCAGCCAGCGCGGGCGGGCGCCACACATGGCCAGATCATTGAGTGTGCCGTGAACCGCCAGCCAGCCAATGTCACCTCCCTGAAAAAACAGGGGACTCACCACATGCGAATCGGTGGTAAAGGCCAGGCGTGTCGAACCGTCAACCGGCAGGATCGCGCCGTCGTGACGGGCGTCGAGCGCAGGATTCGAGAACGCCGTTGCGAAAATGCGATCGATCAAATCCTGGGTAAGCCGGCCTCCCCCGCCGTGCGCGATCTGAATCTCCTCGGTGCGCACCGAGGGGATCGGACATGAAAAAGTCGAAACAGATGATTCGGACATGGGACAATCTCAGTTTGCGCGGCGGCTCGAAGCATGAACACCGACAAGGCCGGGTCAACGGCCTGACGCTCCCTGCACGATCTGACGCACGCGCCTGGCGACTTCAGGCAGGGCGGCTCTGACCGGGGCGGACAGTTCCAGACACATCGGTTCGAGCGTCTCGACCGAGATGGTGACGACCTGTATCTCCCCTAGCGGGCCGAGCAGGGCGGCGGCCGACAGCAGATCGCGCAGGCCGACGTCGTGGGCTCCAAGCGCGGACGGAAAATCCGAGGGTGTCCGAGCACGGAATACGCGCACCGTGCCCGCCGGCTCCCCGTCCCGGGTCGCATCGATCAGTACCATCCGGGGATAGCTCCGGAACGCCTCGAGCAACTGAAACCCGCCCGTTCCACCGTCCATCAACGCAACGTGGTCGGGCCAGACCTCGGCCTCCAGCATGCGGACGGCGTGAATGCCTGCGCCTTCGTCGCCCATCAAAACGTTGCCGACGCCGAGCACGAGCATCGGCGTCGGCAGGTTTGGTCCGCCGTCAGGGGCGTCGCTATTCATCGGGTGTTGGGCTGGGCGTGCGGACTGTCGGGGGCCTTGGGGGCGAGACAAATATCAGGAGGGATGATCGGGGGGAGGCGTGTGCCGAGTGGCGCCGAACCATGATTTCCCGTCGGCGGGCCTGCCCGTTTCATCGACGCGGGAATCCAAGAATTTCCAGCCTCCGACCATCGAGGACATCACCCCGTGCCCCTCCACATAATCGTGATAGAAGACGAGGTAGACGTGGACGACCGTGAAGATCAGGAAGAACCAGGTCGCGGCGTAGTGCCATTGGCGCAGCGCGTATTCGTCGCCAAACAACGGCGTGATCCAAGCGAACAAATTTGGAAACCACGAGGTGCTCATCGCGGAGTACATCGCGAAGCCGCTGGCGACCTGAAAGAGGAAGACCAGGAACATGGCGAAATAGGTGAAGTAGGCGACGGCGTTGTGGCCGACGGCGTGGACGGGCGTGCCTCTTTCCTGCAACACATCCACACGCATGACGGCGGCAACCTCGCGGAACTGGGCACGCCGCAGTGGGAGGAAATTCTTCCAGTCCGCGTAACGGTTTCCCACGAACCCCCAATAGATTCGGACGGCAAAGTTGAATACGAACACGTAGGCCGTGACGAAGTGGATGAAACGGACCTCGCCGAACCAATAGCTGAAGGAGGCCTCCGAGGCCTGCACAAAGGCGGGCGGATGGGCGATGATCATGCCGGTGGCGGCGAGCACGAAGATGCACAGCGCGTTGATCCAGTGAAAGAATCGGACGGGAATCTCCCAGACATAGACGCGCCGGAACGTATGGAGCGGGGACTGGGGCATGGAGGGTTTCATGGTTCACCTTCCGCATTGGCCCGCCGGAGCGGTGTCGACCGATTGGAGGGGCCGCCCCTTGTCGTCGTAAAGATGGACAGCGCAGGCGAGGCAGGGGTCGAACGAATGGATGGTGCGCAGGATCTCCAGCGGTTGCTTCGGATCGTGCACGGGCGTCCCGATCAGCGAAGCCTCATAAGGAGAACGCTGCCCGCTGGCGTCGCGGGGCGAGGCGTTCCAGGTGCTCGGGACGACGAGCTGGTAGTTCTCGATCCGGCGGTCCTTGATCACAAGCCAGTGAGCCAGCGCGCCGCGGGGCGCCTCCGTTGCGCCGACTCCGCGCGCGGTCGAGGGCCACGACGAGGGCTCCCAACTCGTGCGCGTAAAGGTGCGCGTATCACCATTGCGGATATTCGCGATCAGTTGGTCGTAGAATTCGGTGGCCCAGCGGGCCACCAGGCGGGTCTCAATGCCGCGCGCAGCAGTGCGGCCGAGCGTGGAAAAGAGCACGGAGGGCGGCGCCTTCAGCGCGGCGAGCGTCTCGGTGACGGCCTCCTTGATCTCGCCGTTTCCCGATGCATAACCCACGAGCAGCCGGGCGAGCGGGCCCACCTCCATGGCGTGCCCCTTCCAGCGGGGCGTCTTGAGCCAGGAATATTTTCCGTCGACCGTGAGGTGTTCGTAGGGCGGCTTGGGGCCCGTGTAATTAAACTCGGTCTCTCCATCCCAGGGATGCAGGCCCTTGCCGTCGCCTCCCCGGTAGGAATACCACGAGTGGCTGACCTCCTCGCGGATCCCGTCTGGATCGTGGGGATCGACGGGGTGAACCTTGGAGAGGTCCCGATCGAGCACCACACCCCGAGGAAATTTGAAGCGGGCCACGTCCGCGAAGCCGTTGGTCGGGAGATCGCCGTAGGCCATGTAGTTTTTCACGCCGCCGCCGACCTCGGTCCAGTCGAGGTAATACGGGGCGACGGCCAGCAGATCGGGGATATAGACCTGCTCGACGAAACGCCTCCCCTGCTCGAAAAGCCGGCCCACGAAGGCGAGGCGCTCCGCGTTCAAGGCGTTGGCCTCGTCGATATTGATCGCGCAGGGGACTCCGCCGACCAGATAGTTGGGATGCGGATTCTTTCCTCCGAAGATCGTGTGGACCTTCACCATCTCCTTTTGCCATTCGAGGGCCTCGAGATAATGGGCGACTCCGATCAGGTTGACGGCGGGGGGCAGCTTGTAGGCCGGATGCCCCCAATACGCGTTGGCGAATATGCCCAGCTGTCCGCTCTCGACGAAGGTCGTCAGCCGCTTTTGGAGGTCGCTGAAATAGCCCGGCGAGCTCTTCGGCCAATCCGAGAGACTCTGGGCGATGCGGGAAGCCTCCGCGGGGTCGGCTTTGAGGGCGCTCACGACATCGACCCAGTCGAGCGCATGCAGGTGGTAAAAATGCACCACGTGGTCCTGCATGTACTGGGCGCAGAACATCAGATTCCGGATCAACTCGGCGTTGGGTGGAATGACGGTGCCGAGCGCGTCCTCGACCGAACGCACCGACGCCAGCGCATGCACGGTGGTGCACACGCCGCAGACGCGCTCGGCGAAGGCCCAGGCGTCGCGGGGATCGCGCCCCTTCAGGATGATTTCAATGCCGCGCACCATCGTGCCGGCGCTCCAGGCATCCACGATGCGGCCGTCCTTGACCTCGGCTTCGATGCGGAGGTGGCCCTCGATGCGTGTGACGGGATCAACAACAATTCTCGTGCTCATGGCGTGGGATCAGGGCTCAGGGTTTTGGGGTGTTCGTCGGGTCCACATCGTCGGGCGCCTCGCCCGGGTGCTCGCCGATATCGCCATGCTTGCGGATGTTGGTCATGACCGCGTGGACCGCGACGCCGGCGACTGCGGCCGCGCCCACCGCGAGGCCGATCTTGTCGGCCGTCATTTCGATGCCAAAGCCCGGGAAACTCGCCAGGCGGTTGTAGAAGGATCCCGCGTCCCAGAAGCCGGCCTCGGAACAACCGAGACAGCCGTGCCCCGACTGGATCGGGTAGCTCACGCCGTTGTTCCAACGGATGACGCCGCAGGAGTTGTAGGTTGTCGGGCCCTTGCAGCCCATCTTGTAGAGGCAATACCCCTTTCGGGCATTGTCGTCGTCGAAGGACTCGACGAACAGACCCGCGTCGTAGTTGGGCCGGCGATAGCAGGTATCGTGAACCCGGCGCGAATAGAAGGCCTTGGGCCTGCCCAGAGAGTCGAGTTGGGGAATGCGATCAAACGCGAGCAGGTGGACCACCACACCCGCCATCACCTCGGCGATCGGAGGACAGCCCTGCACGTTGATGACCGGCTTGCCCGCGACAAGTTTATGGATCGGCGTGGCCTCAGTGGGATTGGGACGGGCGGCTTGAACGCAACCTGCGCTCGCACAATTGCCCCAGGCTACCACCGCCATCGCACCCGCCGCAGCCTCCTTGAGAATCTCATGCGCGCTCCGTCCGCCGATACAACAGTAGGCGCCGTCAGTGCCCAGCGGCACCGATCCTTCGACCATCAGCAGATATTTCCCATAACTCTCCTTCATCGTCCTCTGCATGCATTCCTCGGCTTGGAAGCCCGCCGCCGCCTGAAGCGTCTCGGTGTAGTCCAGGGACACCCTGTCGAGCAGAATGTCGGCCACGATGGGATGCGAGGAGCGGATGAACGACTCGCTGCAGCAGGTACACTCCTGAAAATGGAGCCATACAATCGGCAGCCGTCGCTTCGTCTCCAAGGCCTTCGCGATCTGAGCCGCACCGCTCGACTCGAGCCCCATCAGGGCTCCCATCCACGCACAGAACGACAGAAAATCACGCCGGCTCACGCCGCGCGCACGCATTTCTTCCCAGAGCGTCGAACCTCCGGTCTGGGTCGGAGAAGGAAGAGCATTCATTGGAGATCGCGCCTCGGCGAAATCAACTTTCCCAAAGCGCAAGGGGTTGATAACCGATAAGAGCTGTACTTATCTATCTAATGATCTGCATAAGTTTTTGTCTGTAACCGGCAAGCAATAAATCGTTTTTGCCGGACTTAGTCCGCTCGACAGTCAGAGGGGCTGGAGCAAGGGTCTGGGCATGCACGAAGTCGGGATAGCGCAGGCCGCGCTGGACCAGGCCCTGGAGCAGGCGCAGCGCGCCGGGGCCGTCCGGATCCATCGTATCGTGCTGCGAGTCGGGACCCTGTCAGGCGTCGAGCCCACGGCCCTGGAGTTCGCGATGCAGACGCTCCTTCCCGGGAGCATCGCCGACGGCGCCGGGCTCGAGATCGAGCCCGTGCCCGCGCTCGCCCGCTGCCGGTCCTGTTCCCACGAATACAGCCCATCCGACGGGCTCCTGTTCGAATGCCCGCACTGCGGAGCCCTCGCCTCCACCGTCCTCCGGGGACGCGAGCTCGAGCTCGCGCGCCTTGAGATTTCGTAACCTTTCCATGAATACCCCCGGTCCCTCCGCCCCGAAGCAGCCGTCCAGCCCGGCTCCCGAAACCGAGGATGTCGTCGTCATCGACGTCCGCGACCCTGCCGACACCCTTCCTGAGCCGCCGGGGGACCGCATCGCAGGCACCCGCACCGTCGACGTGAGCGTGAGGATTCTCGACGAGAACGATCGGCGCGCGGAGGTCAACCGGGCCCGTCTCGCGGTCCTCGGCATTCGCGCCCTCAACTTCGTGTCCTCTCCGGGAGCGGGGAAGACGACCCTCCTTCAGCACACCCTCGCCGCACTCGGCGAGGACGTCTCCTCGGCCGTGCTCGTGGGCGACCTCGAGACGGCCAACGACGCGCGGCGCCTGCGCAGGCCCGGCGTGCCGGTGGCGCAGATCACGACGGGAGGCGCCTGCCACCTCGACGCCGCGATGGTCGCGCGCGCCATGGACGCTATCCCTCTGGATGGCGTGCGGCTGCTGTTCATCGAGAATGTCGGCAACCTCGTCTGTCCCGCCTCCTTCGACTTGGGGGAAAACCGCAGGATCACGCTCGTGTCGTGCACCGAGGGCGAGGACAAGCCCTTGAAGTATCCTCCGATGTTCAGCAGCGCGCACGCCGTGCTGCTCACGAAGATCGACGTCGCCGGAGCGATGGAGTTCGACCGGAAGCTCGCCCTGCAAAACATCCGGCGCGCCGCCCCCCAGGCCTCCGTCTTCGAGGTGTCGGCCAAGACGGGCGAGGGCATGGACGCGTGGCTCGCCTATCTGCGCGGGCTGCTTTGATCCATGCCGGATTCCCCACGCCCGCCCGCGCCGGACCGCAGGCTCGTCAGGGTGAGCGGCGTCGTCCAGGGCGTCGGCTTTCGTCCCTTTGTTGCCCGGCTGGCCGCACGGCTCGGGATCGCGGGCTGGGTGCGCAACACCCTCGACGGAGTGACGATCCTCGCCGTGGCCCCCGCGACGGCTATCGACGCCTTCGAGCAGTCGCTCCGCGCCGAGGCGCCGCCGGCGGCCCGCATCGCCGCGCTGGAGTCGCAGCCGGACCCTGCCGGCACGCAGCCGGCGCCCGCCGGTTTCGCCATTCTCGACAGCGACGACGGCGACGGCATCGCGCGGGTGACCCCAACCCCGGATCTCGCCCTGTGCGATGCGTGCCGTGCCGAACTCGGCGCCCCCGCCGACCGGCGCCATGGGTATCCATTCATCAACTGCACCAACTGCGGCCCGCGTTACTCGATCCTGCTGGAGCTTCCCTATGACCGGCCCCAGACGACGATGCGCGGGTTCACCCTGTGCCCCGCGTGCAGTTCCGAGTACCAGGACCCCCTCGATCGGCGCTACCATGCCCAGCCCAACGCCTGCCCCGCCTGCGGGCCCGTCCTGCGGCTGCTCGGCGCCTCGGGCGAGACGCTCGCCACGGGCGCAGCCGCCCTCGAAGGCTGCGCGTCCGCCATCGCCGGCGGGGGCATCGCGGCCGTCAAGGGCGTGGGCGGCTATCACCTGATCGTCGACGCCTGCAACGACGCCTCCGTCGCCGAGCTTCGCCGCCGAAAGCACCGAGAGGAAAAGCCGCTCGCCGTGATGTTCTCCTCCCCGACCGAACTCGCCAGGCACACACACGCGGGGCCCGGGGAGCTCGAGCTATTGCGCGGGCCGGTCGCTCCGATTGTCCTTGTGCGCCGGATACCCGGGTCGGGCCTCTCCGACCTGATCGCCCCCGGCAACCCGTGGGTGGGCGCCCTGCTTCCCTACTCGCCCGTACACTCTCTTTTGCTTGCGCGCCTCGGGAGGCCGGTCGTTGCGACAAGCGGAAACCTCTCCGAGGAGCCCCTGTGCACCGGCGATGAAGAAGCGGTGGAACGACTGCGCGGCATCGCCGACGTCTTTCTCGCCAACAACCGGCCGATCGCCCGGCCGGTCGACGACTCGGTCCTCCTCCCGGGCCCGGTCGGCCCGATCGTCCTGAGGCGTGCCCGGGGTTTGGCTCCGGGCACCATCCGTCTGCCCGACGACGCCTCCGACGGCGAACCGCTGCTGTGCGTCGGCGGCCACATGAAGTCCGCGGTGGCCCTGGCCACCGGCGCCTCGGTCGTGCTCGGGCCGCACATCGGCGACCTTTCCGGGACGGCTGCGATGGAGGCGTTTCGGCGCTCCATCGAGCTGCTCGTGTCGCTGCTGCGGGAGCATCCGCAGCGGATCGCCTGCGACGCGCACCCCGGCTACGCCTCGACGCGGCACGCACTGGCCTCCGGCGTTCCCGTGACCCGCGTCCAGCATCATCTGGCGCACGTGCTGGCGTGCCTGGCCGAACACGGCGGCGGTCCAGGCAGGATCTTGGGAGTGTCGTGGGACGGAACGGGCGACGGCTGCGACGGGACCGTGTGGGGCGGCGAATTCATCGTGGTCGACCGCGGCGCCCGTGCCGCACGCCGGGTGGGCAGCCTGCGGACCTTCAGGCTTCCGGGCGGCGAGGCGGCCGTGAGGGAGCCGCGGCGATCGGCGCTCGGGCTTCTCGAGGCGCTCGACGGACGCGGGGGCGCGGCACGCGAGGCCTGGGCGCGGCGTCTCGGATTCTCCGATACCGAGGCGGATCTTCTCGGGAACCTCGCGGCGAGGGGCCTGTATGCGCCGGCCACGACGAGCGCTGGACGGCTCTTCGACGGCGTGGCGGCGCTGCTGGGCCTGGCCAGGGTCAACCGCTTCGAAGGACAGGCGGCGATGGCGCTGGAATCTGCGGCGGAAGCCGCGACCGGATCGCCGGCTCCGCTGAGTTTTCCCGTCGGCCGCAGTGCCGGGGGCGACGCCGAACGCCTCATCATCGACTGGGGCCCGGCGGTGGAGGAGTTGCTTCACGCCGACCCGACGCACGATGCCTCGATGCTGGCGGCGGCGTTCCACAGCGGTCTGGCCGGAGCCATCGCGGAGGTTGCACGCGGGGTCGGCGTGGAGACCGTCGCGCTTTCCGGGGGCTGTTTTCAAAACCGCCTCCTGCTCGAGCGCACGCTGCTCGCCCTCGCCGGGGCGGGTTTCGCCGTGCTGACGCATCGCGACCTGCCACCCAACGATGGCAATCTCGCGGTCGGCCAGGCGCTCGCCGTTCGGTGGGGCATCACGCAGGTCGGAGCCTGAACGAGGGGATGAAAGGGATGGGAGGGACGAACTTGATTTTTAACAGGGATAAAGGGGATGAAGGAGATGGATTGCCCGATTGCGGTTTGAGTTTGGAGCTTTCGACCATACCCAGAGGTCGTCCGCGATTGGCTAGATCCCAGGCGATCAAACCTTGCCGGCCAAAATCCAATCCATCCCCTTCATCCCCTCCATCCCTGTTAAAAAATTCTCTGTGAATCATCGCTTGTAGCGGACTGGACGGCCGGCCTCTGAGGCGCAGGATGACCTGCATGGCCAGGCTATTCCTCGCGATCAACCTTCCCGACGACATTTGCGAAGAGCTTGATGCGGCCGCCACTCCATCGCATGCGCTCGCCTGGACACCGCGCCAGCAGCTTCACCTCACCCTGCGCTTCCTCGGAGAGGTGCCTCGGGAGCAGGTCGGCCTGCTCGCCGCCGCCCTCGCGCAGGTGCGAGTGGAACCGTTCCTGTTGGCGCTGTCCGGCTGCGGCACTTTTCCGCCCGACGCGAAGGCCCAGGTGCTTTGGATCGGTGTGGGCTCCGGACATCCGAGGCTTTACCAGCTGCGGCAGCGCATCGACGACTCGGTGCTGCGCCATGCGATCCCGGCGGATCTCCGGCGCTTCCTCCCCCACGTCACCCTCGCGCGTCTGCGGAACGGCCACCCGGCAAGCGCCTTCCAGCCCCTGCTCAAACGATTCGCCTCGTATGAATCACCTCCTTTCCTGGTGCAAAGCTTTGGCCTGTACGAGAGCGAGCTCCTCCCGACGGGGGCGGTTCATCGGCTCATCGCCGTCACGTCGTTTTAACAGTCCGGACCGCCCGATGCGGCCAGGATGAACCGGAATTAATCCTCCGTTCATGGCGGGTTCATAAACCCATGTCACAGTCGGAGCCGATGTTCTTACGATCGTTCGCTCTTCTGGCCCTCGCCTTCACCCTGTCATCGGCTGCGCGCGCGGCCGATCTCCAGGCACTCTCCATCGATCCCGCCCACAGCCGCATCGACGTCGCCGTCCGCGCCACCGTCGATTCATTCGTCGGCAACCTCACCGCCTACAAGGCCTCCCTCGAGATCGACCCGTCCAGCGGTCAGATCCGGCAAGCGGGGCTGAAGTTCGCCTTCGCCGACCTCAAGACGGGCAAAACCGACCGTGATGCGAAAATGCTTTCATGGGAGGACAGTGCAAAATTCCCCGATGCAGCCTTCGTGCTCACCGGCCTCAAGGCCGCGTCCGACGGATCCTATGATGCGACCGGCACCTTCACGATGCACGGTGTCACCCGGCGGATTTCCTTTCCCGTCTCGGTCACGACCGATCGCAAGACCTACGCGGTCGACGGAAGCGTGAAACTCGATACCCGGGACTATGGCCTTCCGGTCATACGGGTGATGATGTTCCTCAAAGTGGACCCCGCTGTCGTGGTGCGTTTCCACCTCCAGGCCGTGGCGAACTGAACCATGGACGTGGAATCAACCCGCGCACGCCTCGTCCGGGCGCTGGAAGACTTTGCTCCGGGCGATGAGTCGGTGGAGCCGTGCCTGAGGGCCGCCATTGGTGTGGCGACGCAGACACCGGGCGGACTGCTTCGCCCTATCCTGGCCTGCGAGGGAGCGCTTGCCCGCGGTCTGGGCGTCCGCTGCGCCGAGGAGATTGCCTGTGCGCTCGAATACTTTCATGTCGCCTCGCTGATGCTCGACGACCTGCCGTGCATGGACGACGCGGAGATCAGGCGCGGCCAACCCTGTGTGCATCGGCAATTCGGTGACGCGACCGCGATTCTCGCATCGCTGTCGCTGATCAGCCGGGCCTATGCCCTGCTCGGCCGGGCACTGGCGGGACTTCCGGCCGCCGAACAGCGCGAGTGCCACGCCCTCGTCGACGAGGCGCTTGGGGCCCGGGGCCTCGCTGGCGGACAGGCCGCCGACCTGCGTTTCTCCGAGGGTCCCCGTGACGCCCGGTCGGCCTCGCGGATCGCGCTCAGGAAGACCGGGGGCCTCTTCAGGGCCGCCCTGCTGCTGCCCGCGATCGCCGCAGGTGCCGGCCACGATCAGAGGCGCGCCCTGACGGCGGTCGCGGTGTATTGGAGTCTTGCCTACCAGGCGCTCGACGACACGCGTGACCTGCTCTCCAACCAGGCAATCACAGGCAAGACGACCGGACGCGACCGGCTGCTCGACAGGCCCAATGTTGCACTGGCGCTTGGGCTGCCCGGGTCCCGGCGGCGCACTGCGCGCCTGATTCGCCTCGCCGGCCTCCGCCTGGCCCGCCTGGCCGCCTCCGAGCCGCGCTGCGCGTTCCTGCTCGCCTTTCATCGTGAACATTTCCCCTCAGCCGCTGACGCGGTGAGGGCGGCCTGAGGCGTGGCACCGCCCAAGCACCACCCGCGGCATGCGCTTCCTTTCCCTCGCCCCGACGAACCTCCGGCGCCACAAGCTCCGGTCCTCCATCGGCGCGGCCGGCATCGCGTTCGGAGTGGCCGCCATGCTCTCGATCCTCTCACTGGTCAACGGCGCGATCGGGATGTTCGAACGCATCTTGTCGACCGACAGCCACTACCTCGTCTTCGAGCGCAACGTTTCGGACCTGTTCTTCAGCTCGGTGCCCGATTCCGCGGCCGCGCAGATTCGCGCCATGCCCAACGTCGCAAGCGCCAGCCGCCTGCTCTTCGGCGTCGTCTCCTCGCCGGGCTTCCCGGTGATCACCTGTTTCGGGATCGACAACGACGACCCCAGGCTCGCGAAGGCGCGGTGGATCGAGGGCGACCGCACGGCCTTCGGACAGCACGCCGGCGAGGTTTATCTGGGAAGCCGAGCGGCCTCGTTCCTGAAGGCTCATCTCGGCTCGGAGGTTCCGATCGGAGCCCGGCGCTTTCGCGTCGCCGGGGTTTTCAAGACCGCAAACGGTTTCGAGGACGGGGGCGTTTTCATGCCCATCGAGGAGGCGCGCCGATTCTTTCACCGCGAAGGGGTGAGCTCGCTCATCGCGATCAAGCTCCGCGATCCCTCCAAGGGAGACGCGTTCAAGCAGACCGTGCTCAGGCGTTTTCCGACGCTCTCGGCCCTGGAGAATCGCGAGTTCAACTCGACCTATAATTCCTTCCGCATCCTGAGGACGACCGCCTGGGCCGTCGGCGCCTGCGCCTTCATCCTCGGCGGTCTCGGCGTGGCCAATACAATGCTGCTTTCAGTGTTCAGCCGGATCCGCGAGATCGCCGTGCTCCGTGTCTGCGGCCTCTCCCGGGCCCAGATCGCCGCCATGATCCTCGCCGAGGCGCTGGCCGTCGCCGCCGTGGGTCTGTGCGGCGGCCTCGCACTGGGGGCGCTCGCGCTCGCGATCCTGCCCCGGATCCCCGAATTTCAAGGTTATCTCCAGGCACAGGCCGGCTTCGGCGTGCTCGGAGGTATCTGCGCGACGGCGCTCGTCACGGCCGTCGCGGGCGCGCTCTACCCGGCATGGTTCGCCACCCGCATCCAACCCGCCGAGGCGCTGCGCTATGAGTGACAACGACGCTCCCCTCATCCGCGTGAGCAACGCCTGGAAAAGCTACGACGGAGGCCGTGTGCCGGTCCTTCGCGGCGTCAGCCTCCAGGTCCGGGCCGGCGAGACCGTCGCGCTCTGGGGCTCGTCGGGCTCCGGGAAGAGCACTCTGCTCCACCTTCTCGGCGGGCTCGATCTCCCGGACCAGGGACAGGTGTCCGTGTGCGGAATGGATCCGGGCGGCGACCGCGCGCGGCTCGAGTTGCGCCGCCGTCATCTCGGTTTCGTGTTCCAGCTGCACAATCTGATCGCCGATCTGAATGTGGAGGAGAACGTCCGCATCCCGGCCCTCGCGGTCAATCGGCCGCGCGACGAGACGGACCGTCGGGTCGCTGCGCTGCTTGGCGACCTTGGACTCGCCCACCGGCGGCGCCACCGCGTTCAGGATCTCTCCGGCGGCGAGCGCCAGCGCGCGGCCATCTGCCGCGCCCTGTGCAACGCCCCGCGCGTCCTGCTCGCCGACGAGCCGACTGGGTCGCTTGACGAGGAGACCGCGGCGACGGTCTTCGCCCTGCTCCAGGGCCTCGCGCGCCGCGAGGGCATCGCGCTGGTCATCGCCACGCACGAACGCCGCTTTGCGGAGGCGTGCGACCGCATGCTCGGGCTGCGCCATGGAGTCCTCCACGACGATTGAATCCGGCTTCCGCCCCACTGGGGCCGCCGTCCGGCGGCACGCGCTGGCCTGGCTCGCCGCCTCGTGCTGTGCCGGGCTGCTGCTGCAGGCGTTCCAGTTGTTTCCCGACCTGTCCGCGCCCTTCGCGCCGTTCACCTACGGTCGCTGGTATCCAGTTCACACTGACACCGCGCTCTACGGCTGGTGCGCGCTTCCGCTGGCGGGGGTGCTGATTCGTTGGTACTGGCCCTCACACGATGCTGCGGGCTCGTCCGGCGAGGCCAGGCTGTGCCTCGCAGGCTGGTCGCTCGCCCTGGGCGCGGGTGCCGCGTCTTGGCTGGGCGGAGGCTCGGGCTCGAAACCGTTCATGGAATGGAGCGGCTGGACCGTTCCGCTGCTGCCGCTGGTCATGCTGGGAATCTGGGTTGGCCTCGCGACATGGACCGAACGCTCCGTCGGACGCCTGGCCTGGCATGCGCTCGCCTCCCGCTGGACGCTGCTCGCCGTGCTGCTGCCGGTGCCGTTTTTCTTTTTTCATGCCGCGGGCCCCTCCGTCTACCCGTCCGTGAATCCCGACAGCGGAGGTGCGACGGGCACCAGCCTGTTCGGCTCCTCGCTCGGCCTCATCGCCGTTTATGGCGCGGCTCCGATCCTGCTCGGTCTGGCGCGCGCACCGGCCCGGGGCAGCGCACGCAAGCTCCGGTTGGTCTGGGGCGCTTGGGGCACCATGGCGCTCGCCTTTACATTGGCGGGTCACGGCGACGTTTCCCATCACCGGCTCAGCCAGCAGATCCTGCTCGGCCTCCTGCTCGCATGGGCACCTCTTGCATGGATCCTGTTCCGGAGCTACGTCTGGCCCGCCGACTCCATGCGTTGGCTCGCCGCCGCCTTCGGATGGTGGTGCCTGCTTCTTCTGAGCGGCTGGCTCGGATTCCTTCCCGGTTTGTCCGAACGGATCAAGTTCACCCAGATCCTGGTTGCCCATGCCCACCTGGCCATGGCTGCCTGCGTAAGTTCCGCGGGCTGGGTGCTCTTGCTCGCGCTCGACAGCGACCACGCGCCCGGAGGCCTCAGCTTCTGGACCTGGCAGTCGGCAGTTGCGGTGCATATCGCCGCGACCGCGTTTGCAGGCTGGAGGGAGATCGTCGCGCCCGGCGCCGCCTTCATCGGAGACTCCTGGATCCGAATCGCGTGGTTCGTTCGGCTTGGCGCGGGAGCGGCCATGACCGTCGCGGCGTTCACCTGGCTGCTCGAAGCATTCCGTCTGCGCAGCACCGCAACCCCGCGCTCGACCGGCTCTCCAACGCCGTCCTAATACCGGAACTCCTCCCCCGAATGACAACCACCGCCTTCGCACGTCGTCTCGCCCTCCTCGCGGGCAGCCTGGATCTCTGCACCGGACTCGGCCTCGTAGCCGTTCCCTGGTTCACCCTGCACGCCATGCTCGTGCCCACTCCACCCGAGGGCGCATGGATTTATGTGCGTTTCATCGGCGCGTTTGTCGCAACGGTCGGCGCCAGCTACCTTTGGGCACTGACTCGGCCCGTCGAACGCCTCCGCGTCGTGTTCGGGGTCACGCTTCTGTTTCGACTGGCGATCGGAACCTTCACCGCCGTCGCGATCTCCGCCGGGGCCCTGCCTCTCCCCTGGCTCACGGTGTCGGTCACCGACCTCGGCCTCGTGGCACTCCAGGCCTGGCTGCTTGCATCGTTTCCCTGACCCATGGGATCTTCGGCCGAAAGAGGACTGAACCCGATTACGATCACGGCGATCGCGGCGGTGGCCTGCACTTATTTCTATTTTCTGCTTTTTTCGGAGTTCGCGCTGCTCCAGCTCGCCGGAGGCGACACCCCTGCGGCGCAGGTCACGATGTCCGGCCTCGTGCTCGGCGGTGTCGGGGGAAGCGTCTTTGGTGCCTGGCGGCATTCGGCCCGGCGGTTTGCGCGCCACCTGGGCTTGAGCCTTCTCGCGGGCGCCGTGCTGGCCGCCCTCGCCCCATTCTGGGCGCCCAGCCCCCTCGCCATGGGCTGGGCTGCGGTCTCCGGTTTCGCCCTCGGTTGCGCCACGGTCAATCTCGCCACGGGCCTGCGGCATTGGGTTCCCCGGCACCGGCTCGCGACCATCGTCGGCCTGGGCACCGGGGCCGCCTATGCGCTCGCAAACGTACCGCCGATCTTCGCTGCATCCCCGGACGCCCAGGCCGCCATCGCTGCGATCGTCGCCGCCGCCGGGGGGCTGCTCTGCCTTCGTGCTCCCGTGTCGGCCGTCTGCTCACTGCCGACCTCCCCGCCCGCATCCCCGGGGGCGCGCGCCATCGCTGCGGCCGTGGTCGTGTTCACAGCACTCGTCTGGACGGACTCTGCCGCCTTCTTTGTTATCCAGCATTCCACTACACTTCGCGAGGTGACCTGGTCGGGATCCGGCGTCCTTTGGAGCAACGCACTCATGCACTTCGTCGCCGCCTGCATCGCCGGCGCGCTCATCGACCACCGCCACCCCACGTTCGTCCTGGGCGCAGCCTGGCTCCTGCTGGCTCTGGCCTGCGAGGCTCTGGCGCCCGGCAGCCCGTTTCGCACGGAGGCCCGGTGGGCCTATACCGCCGGCGTGTCGCTCTATTCCACCGCACTGGTCTGGTGGGCCGCAGCAACCGGCCGCCCATGGATTGTCGCCCTCCTTTTCTCAGTCGCAGGGTGGTGCGCCTCCGTGCTCGGCATCGGCATGGTCCAGCATCTGTCCCTCATCCCCCCTCTCTTTCTGCTCGCCTCCGGCACGGCGACCGCGCTCGGCCTCCGAAGGCTCGCTTCCAGAGCCGCTTCGGCCGTCCTGATCCTGCTCGTCCTTTCGTTCGTTCAATCGCTGCACGCTTCGCCCGCGGTCTCGCTCGGCAGGCGTGTCTACATCGCCGAAGGCTGCATCTCCTGTCACTCCCAATACCTTCGGCCGAATGTGCCCACCGACGGACTCGACTGGGGCCCTGGCGCTTCGCCGCGCGATCAAACCGAGGGACAGCCCCCGCTCATCGGAAACCGGCGACTCGGCCCCGACCTCAGCCGCGTCGGCCTCCGCCGCACCCCCGAATGGAACCGCCTCCATTTGATCTCCCCCCGCTCCATCGACGCCGGGTCCTGCATGCCTTCCTACGCCACCCTGTTCCGACACGGCGACCCCCGCGGTCCGGCCCTCGTCGCCTACCTCGCGAGCCTCGGGCACGGACTCGAACTCGAGAGGCAGCGCCAGATCCATTCCTGGCGCCCCTCTCCCGCCTCCCTAGTCACCCCGTCCTCCTCCATTCGCGGACGTCGCCTATGGGCCACGCTTTGCGCCGGTTGCCACGGAGCCGCCGGCCGAGGAGACGGCCCTGTAGCCAGGTCACTCGACCAACGCCCACCCGATTTTTCCACGGGGCGTTGGACCGTCCTCACCCCTTCCCCACGAGGCACGGTCTCCGAACTCGAACTCCTCCGACTCATCAAATTTGGCATCGCTGGCACTCCGATGGCGGGACATGAGTACCTTTCGGACGCCGATCTGCGGGCACTCGCGGCGCGCGTGGCTGTCCTCCACGCATCCCAAATTCATGAAGATTCTCATCGTAGAGGATGAAGGGCGCATGGGCTCCTTTGTCGAAAAGGCGCTCACCGAGCAGAGTTATTCCGCAAAATTGGTCTCGACCGCGGCCAAGGCCAGCGACGCCCTCGCCGATGAACCCTTCGATGCGATCGTGCTCGACCTCGGCCTCCCCGACGGCGACGGCCTGGACCTCCTCCGCGACTGGCGCAAAAGCGGTTTCAACGAACCCGTCCTCATCCTCAGCGCGCGCGATGCCGTCGAGGATCGCATCCGAGGCCTGAATCTCGGCGCCGACGATTACCTGCCCAAGCCCTTCAGCATCGACGAACTCGTCGCTCGCGTCCGCTCCCTCCTCCGCCGTCAGGCCGGCGTGAAGGCCACCGTGCTCTCTCACCGCGGTATCCGCGTCGACCTGTTGTCCCGCGCGATCACGCGGGAAGGCCAGCCTGTATCCCTCACCAGCCGCGAGTTCGCGCTTCTGGAGCTGTTCCTCCTCAACCCCTCGCGGGTGCTCACCCGCACCTCGATCGCCGAGAAGGTCTGGCACGCCAGCTACGATCTGGAAACCAATCTCATCGACGTCTACATCCGGCGTCTCCGCAAGAAGCTCGAACATCCTGGCGAGCCGCAGCTCATCCGAACGGTGCGCGGTTCAGGCTACCAACTCGTCTGATGCCCCTCGCCCGCTCCTTTACCACCCGCCTCGCGATCCAATTCGCACTGCTCGCCACCGCCACCACCGCGGTCGTGCTCGTCCTCGTCGGCTGGATACTGGCCCGGCAGGGGCAGCACAGTCTCGAGGTCCTCCACGAGGGAGAATTCAGGGAGCTCAGCCAAATGATCCGCTCCGACCCGGGTCTGCGCGCGACCGAGATCGGGCGCCGGATCGGCCAGGACACAGATAATGACGCCGGCCTGTATTTCACTCAGATCCACGATCGCAACGGGCACATCCTCTTCAGGTCCGCCAATCTGGGCGCACTCGTCCTCCCTCACCTCGACGGCTCCGGGGTCCACGAGACGGTCACCCTTCCAGGACTGGGCCCAGTCCGCCTCTCCGGCTACTCCGCCGACGGACTGCACTACGAGATCGCAAGCACGCTCAGCCCCCTGCGCCACGTGATCGAAGACTATGTGCGGGTGGCCGCCGTCCTGCTCGGCTGCGTCGCCCTCGCCAGTCTCGCCATCGGTTGGGGCTTCGCCCGGATGACCCTGCGCCCCATCCGCGCGATCCGGGAAACCGCCGGCCGGATCGGGGCGGACAATCTCCGCGAACGCATCCCGCTGCCCGGTTGCCGCGACGAACTCGCCGCCCTCGCCCTGCTGCTCAACCAGATGTTCGACCGGCTCGAGGCCGCGTTTCATCAAAGCCGCCGCTTCACCGCCGACGCCTCGCACGAGCTCAAGACACCCCTCGCCCTGATCCGCCTCAACGCCGAGCGGCTCCGTCCCTCCCTCGCCTCCGACCCCGCGGCCTCCGCACACCTTGCGGACATGCTCGAGGAAATCGAACAGCTCCACCGCATCATGGAGAGTCTGCTCTTCCTGGCGAAAGCCGAAAGCGGTGCCTGGCTCGCCCCCATGAGCCGGGTCGCCACCACCTCACTCGTCGACGCCCTCGCTGGCGACGCCGAGGCCCTCGCCGAGGAAAAGGGCGTCCGCTTTCAGGTCGGCCGCAGCGACTACGCCCTCGCGCTCTGCGAGCCGACCCTCGTCCACCAACTTCTGCTCAACATCGTCACCAACGCCGTCCGCGCCTGCAGCCCCCAGGGCCGCATCACCCTCGATTCCCGCATCGAGGGAACCGCCTGGCAGCTGGACGTCCTCGACGAAGGGCCCGGCGTGCCCCCAGAGCAGTTGGAACGAATTTTCCAGCGCTTCGTGCGTTTCGAACGCCCCGACCGCGAAGGTGCCCCCGTCGGTCGCCGCGGACACGGCCTCGGCCTCGCCATCGCCCAGAGCATCGCGACCCTCCACGGAGGCACCCTTCACGCCTCCAACCGCCCCGATCGCCCCGGCCTCTGCGTGCGCATCGAGTTGCCGGTGATCCGCGACGCCGCCCCCGCCTGATTTCCCCGCAGCCCGGACGCCCCAGTGTATCCGGATCCCAACTGCAGCGCCCGCGCGCGCCCAGGCGCGACTCCACCCGCGACCGTGCCCCAGGGAATCTGGATTTCCCGTTCAACCCGAGGACGCGAAGCCAAGCTTCCATGCCGGTTCAAACCGCTCCACGCACACATGGAAGACGATCCGCCCAGTCCTTGATCTTCGCTCTCTGGGTTGCCTTGCAGCACAAATCGGGCGACAACGAACAAGTCCGAAGCATGAGATGCGTCCGAAAATCGAGTACTGAACTCGTGCCACGAAGCGACTCGCGCCGCCGTGCCATCCGGTTCATTCAAAACGCGAAATCCAGCATCCTACGCATTTGCCACCCTGCTGACCTAAGAGCTTGATCGCCCGTATCCTCTTCGCGACCCTTCCGCCCATTCATCCGTATCCCACCCCGGCATGAAGCAACGCCCCACTCCTCAGCTCATCGCCTGCCTCGTCTATTTCGCGCTGCACCTGGCCGCGCACATCTCGGCATCGGTCTTCCAGGTCGCGCCCGGCATTTCCATCTGGTACCCGCCCGCAGGGCTTGCGCTCTCCCTGCTGCTCCTCCTCGGGCTGCGCTACGCTCCAGTCGTGTTCGCCGTCAATGCATTCTCGGCCATCCTGTTTTCCGGTTTTCAAGTTTGGTGGGCGCCCATCGTCTTTCCGCTCCTGATCACGGCAAACTACTCGGGCGCCGCGTGGCTGCTCACCAGGTACGCGGGCCCCGCCCTGATGCCCGACACCCGCCGTCGCGCCTTCATCTTCGCCATCACTCTTGTCGGCGCCCCAGCCGTCCTCGCCCTCGTCGGCACCGGCATCCTCATTCCGCTCGGCTACGCCAAGGTCGACGAATTCATCCACGCGTCCCTCCGTTGGTGGATCGGCGACGTGAGCGGCCTGCTCACGGTCGTCCCCGTCGCCCTCGTCTTCGCTGGCCCACTCCTCGTGCCCGGGGAACGCGCCCGCAGAGTGCCGTGGCTGGCCACCCTGCGTGACGCCGGTTTCTTCGGCATCGAAATGCTGGTGCTGCTCGCCTGCCTCAGCCTCGTGTTCGAGGTGAGTCCCCTGAGGAACTACAACGCATTCTACCTCTGTTTCCTCCCCCTCATCTGGATCTGCATCCGTCACGGCCTGCCCGGCGCCACCATCGCCACCCTGCTCGTCACCATGGGCGGCATGATCGGCATGCACCTCACGGGAAGCTCCACCTACCTCATCATCAATTTCCTGCTTTTCCAGCTCGCCGTCGCCGTCGTCGGCCTGGGACTCGGCACCGCCGTCACCCGCCGCTCCCAGGCGGAACGCGAACTCGCCACAAGCGAATCCCGATTCGAACGCGTGATCGACGGCGCCCAACTCGGACTCTGGGACTGGAACGTCGCCGGAAACCGAGTCTCGTTCAACTCCCGCTGGTCCGGCCTCACCGGCCTGCCCGCCGCAGGCCCAAGTTCGGACTTCGCCGGCTGGGAAGCCCTCGTCCATCCCGCCGACCGCCCTCGCTTCTCCCGCGCGCTTCGCGACCACCTCGACGGGAAAACCCCGCTCATCGAGGTCCCCTATCGTATCCGCACCAAGGATAATCATGTCCGCTGGATGCTCGCCCGCGGCTCCACTGTGGCCAAGGACCACTCCGGTCACCCCCTGCTCGTCTCCGGCACCCACACCGATATCACCGAAACCAAACAGGCCGAGGCCGAGACTCACCGACTCCTCAATATCATCGAGGCCAATACCGATTTCGTCGCAACCGCCAACGCCGACGGATCCCTGCTCTACGCCAACGCCTCCCTCCTCAATCTCCTCGCACTCCTCGGCTCTCCCTCAATCGCAGGCCGCCGCATCCCGGATCTGTTTACCTCGCGCGGCGCCAAAATCATCGAGGCCGAAGCCTTGTCCGCCGCAGTCTCCTCCGGCTTCTGGCACGGCGAACTCGCCCTCCTGGGCAAATCCGGAACGGAGATCCCCGTCTCCACAGTCCTGCTCCCCCACCGCGAAGCGGAGACCGAGGTCATCACCTTCTCCCTCATCATGCGCGATATCTCCCGCCAGCGCCAGGCCGAGACCGAGCGCATCGCGAGCGAACGCAAGATGCTCCAGGTGCAGAAGCTCGAGAGTCTCGGCGTGCTCGCAGGCGGCATCGCCCACGATTTCAACAATCTCCTCACCGCCATCATGGGCAACGCCAGTCTCGCCCGCCTGGACCTCGATGCCAACGCCCCCGCCGCCACTTCCCTCGCCCAAATCGAGACCGCCGCCGAGCGCGCCGCCGAACTCTGCCAGCAGATGCTCGCCTACGCCGGACGCAGCCCACTCGCTTTCTCCACCGTCGATCTCTCCGACCTCATCGACGAAACCACCCAGCTCATCCAGGTCTCCATCCGGAAAAACACCGAGCTCGATCTCCGCCTCCAGCGCCCCCTCGCTTCAGTCAAGGGCGACGCCTCCCAGCTGCGCCAGATCGTCATGAATCTCGTCCTCAATGCCTCCGAGGCGATCGGCGACCGCGCCGGCCATATCCGCGTGCGCACCGAAAGCCGCCATTTCCAACGCAGCGAGCTGCGCACCGCCTTCGAGGACCAGGACCTCCCTCCCGGCGATTACGTCCTCGTCGAAGTCGAGGATAACGGCTCCGGTATGCGCCCCGAAATCCGTCAGCACATTTTCGAACCCTTCTTCACCACCAAATTCACGGGCCGCGGGCTCGGCCTCGCCGCCGTGCTCGGGATAGTCAAGGCCCACCGCGGCGCCATCCAGGTCGCCAGCGAACCCGGTCAGGGCACCATGTTCCGAGTCATCCTCCCCGCCCACGACTCCCCCGCCCGGGCTCCGCAGACCCACCCGCCCGCTTTCTCCCCCTCCCCCGCGTCGCCGGGCCTCGTCCTCGTCGTCGACGACGAGGAGAGCGTGCGCGCCGTCGTCGCCAGAACCCTGCAAAGCCTCGGCTTCAACTCCATCGTCGCCGCCGACGGTGCCGAGGGAGTGGACGCCGTGCGCCGCAACGGCGACTCCCTCTCCTTCGTCCTCCTCGACCTCGTCATGCCCCGCATGGATGGACACGAGGCCTTCCTCGAACTCCAGCACCTCGCACCCAATCTCCCCGTCATCCTCATGAGCGGCTTTTCCGAAAAGCTCAGCCTAGAGCGCTTCAACGGCGCCAAACCCACCGCCTTCATCTCCAAACCCTTCGCCCGCGACGCCCTGATGCGCTGCCTCGCAAGGGTCGGCCTCTCGGATCGCGCCTAGCCGTCCGCCTCCGGACCGGCCCGCTGCCCCCGTCCGCCGCGCGCAGCCCTAATGTATCAACCACGAAGGGATTCCCGTGGTTTCGCAGGCCTGCATGCTGCGACCCTCCCTTTCTGTCCATGAACTACGGCCACTTCGACGACTCCTCACGCGAATACGTGATCACGCGCCCAGATACCCCGCGCGCCTGGTCCAACTATCTCGGCTCACGCCGCTATGGCGGCATCATCACCAACAACGCCGGCGGCTACTCCTTCACCCGCTCCCCCGCCGAGGGCCGCTTCATCCGCCACCGCTACAACTCCGTTCCCATGGACATGCCCGGGCGCCAGTTCTACCTGCGCGACCGCGACTCCGGCGACTTCTGGACCGCAGCCTGGCAGCCCGTCGCAAAACCCCTGTCCGAATACAAGTCCTCCTGCCGCTTCGGCACCGGCTACGCCGTCATCGAGTCCGACTACCGCGGCATCCGCACCGAATCCACCTACTTCATCCCCCTCGAACGCGACTTCGAATACTGGTGGCTGCGCGTCACCAACACCGGCTCCACCCCCCGCCGCCTCAGCGCCTTCTCCTTCGCCGAGTTCACCTCCGAATGGAGTCTGCTCAACGACACCCTCAATCTCCAGTACGTGATGTATGTCGCCGAGTCCACCTGGCGCGACGGCTTCATCCGCGCCTCCTCCTGCGGACGCCTTCCCGAGGACCCCGCCAATTTCGCCAACCGCGACCAGAGCCGCTGGTGGTGGATGACCCAGCTCGGAGGCCGCATCGCCGGCCACGACTGCGATCTCGAGAAATTCCTCGGCACCTACAACAGCTACGACAAGCCCGCCGCCGTCTCCGCCGGCACCTGCACCGGCAGCGAGGCCTTCTCCGACAATCTCTGCGGCTCCATTCAAAGCGATCTCGAACTCGCCCCCGGCCAGAGCGCCGACGTGCTCGTGCTGCTCGGTATCGGCAAATCTGAGACAGTCGGCGCCGCCACCCGCGCCGAATTCGGCTCCGTCGAACGCTGCAAAGCCGAACTCGCCGCCCTTAAAACACACTGGCACGGTCTGCTCTCCAGCCTCCAGGTGAAGACCCCCGACGCCGACTTCGACCACATGGTCAATGTCTGGAACGCCTACAACGCCCTCATGACCTTCGAGTGGTCCCGCTCCTGCTCGCTCGTCTACACAGGCGACCAGCGCGACGGCTTCGGCTACCGCGACACCGTCCAGGACATGCTCGGCGTCTGCGGCATGATTCCCGGCCCCGTCCGGGAACGCCTCCTGCTGATGATCTCCGCCCAGGACGCCACCGGCGGCGCCCAGCCCGAGGTCCGGCCCTGGTCCCACAAGCCGGGCTCCATGAAGCCCACCCCGCCCGAGCATTACCGCTCCGACGACTGTCAGTGGTTTTTCAATACCATACCCGCCTTCGTCGCCGAAACAGGCGAGACCGCCTTCTACGACGTCGTCGTCCCCTACGCCGAC
>JAJXYI010000391.1:0-572 GCA_021780625.1 bacterium
GAATCCCATTGGTGGATACAGGGCGCGCACGCCGGCGCGTTCGAGTGCGGCGGTGATGCGTCGGGCGACGCCGTTGGAGTCGTCGCCGGTGTGGTGAAACTCGGTGTTGGCGACGGACCGTGCGGGGCTGCGCACGTTGTCGCGGTTCATGCGGAGCACGAAACTGATCAGGCTGCGGGTGGGCGGGAAGGCGCGTTCGATGTGCGGGCGCTCGGAGGCGAGGGAAGGGCGGTCGAGTTCGACGAAGCTGGCGTCGTCGGCTCCGGCCTCCAGGCAGAGCCTGCGGAGCGCCTCGGCGTCGAGGATCGTGGAGCCTGCGGAGAATAGCGGGGTGGCGGAGTCGGAGGAGTGCATATGCACAGTTTGGGTTGAAAAGGGGGCGGGACGTGCAGGCAGGCAGGGTTCAACCGGCGATTTCGTCGGCGGCGCGCTCGAGGTCGCGCAGGATCGCGGACCAGCGTTTTGTCCCGAGCGTCCGGACGATCTTCTCCTGGGCGGAGCGCCAGGCGGGGAGGGCGTTCTGGAGATCTCGGCGGCCTTTGGCGGTGATGGAAACCGAGACCCGGCCGCCG
>JAJXYI010000391.1:582-7199 GCA_021780625.1 bacterium
CGCCGCGCCCGGCGCCGGCGAGGGCGACGAGACCGTCGCGCTGCAACGGGCGCAGATTGCGCACCAGCGTCGTGCGGTCCATTCCCAGCCAGTCGCTTAGGTCCTCCATCGACCAGTCGGCCTTGGCCGCGAGGGCGCCGAGGATCGGCGTCTGGGTCGGACGGATCCCGCGGCGCCGAAGTTCGGCGTCGTAGAACTGGGTGACGACGCGGCTGACCCAGCGCAGGTTGAAACACACGCAATTGTCCATCGAGCCCAGGTCGAGGTCCGGTTTCATGTCCGTGCATATGCACACAAGGGCGGGGCGAGTCAAGCGCCGTCCGGTTGCCGAGGGGTCAGGCGTCGGGGTAACCCACGGACTGCGCGAGCAGGATCGTCTGGTCGGGGCGCAGGCCGAGTTTCGCGCCGAGCGCGGCCTTGTCCACGTAGGCGCGGGCGCCGGTGGCGAGTCGCTCGGAGGCGCAGTACAGGTAGACGTTCTGGGAAATGAATCCGGCGTCCATTGCGGCGTACTCCCGCTGGCCGGGCCCGGATCCGCCGGTGCGTGCGAAGTCGGCCACGAAGACGAGGGTGACAGGCGCCGCGGCGACGAAGGACTGGATGCCGCCGAGGGCGCGTATGTCTTCGGCCAGTACGAGGCTGAGCCGGTGTGCGGACGGATCGTAACAATAGGCGCCGGTCTTGAGGAGGACGTACACGTCGGTCTCCTGCCAGTTCTTCGCGGAGGGGGCCGTGCGTTTGCCGTCGGGGCGGTTGACCCCGAAGGCGGCCCACAGGGGGTCGGAGAGTTGCTGGGTGGACAGCTCCGTGGCTGCGAAGGAGCGCGAGGTGGAGCGGTGAGCGAGGGCTTCCATCAGCGGCATGCCGCCGGTCCTGTGAGGGGCCGGAAGCGTGAGATCCGCGCGAGGGGCGGCCGCGAGGAGCGCGGTCGTCAACAGAAGCCCGGCGAGGCTGCGTAGGGGCGCATTCATGCGCCGACGATAAGAGGTGTCGGCCGGCCCTACAATCCCGGTTCATCGACAGCGCGCCCACCGGCCCGGGTGCGCGGCGGGGCGTTCACTCGGGCAGCGGGAAGCTGACGATCTGATCGGCCTCGCGGTGGTTGGTCCAGAAGTGGGTTCCGTCCCAGGCCAGGGCGCGTGCGGCGAAGGGCACGCGCACGAGGTCGACGGGCTGCGGGTTGGCTTCGCGGGGGTCGAGGCGGGTGAGCCAGTAATCGGTGGTTTCCTCGTCGTCGGTGGTCATGAGGTAGATGGCCCCGTCGACGTGGACCTGTCCGCAGATGCCGTGCTGCACTTGGATCACGCGCTGCGGATGACCCTTCGCGTCCACGGCGATCACCTTTTTCGGGTACCACTGGCTGATGGTGAGACGCGAGCCGTCGTTAGCCAGCTGCGAGCCGGTGTCGTCCGGGCAGGGAATGCCGAAGGACGGATCGAAGCCTTTTCCGGGAATGCATCGGCGTACGATACGATTATCGTCGGCAGACTCGCCGCACAGGACGAGGAGGTTGTCGCCGAAGACGGTGATGCCGTAGGGGGTGCCGGGAGCCTCGGTTTCCCAGGTTACGCGCCAGGCCTGCGGGTCGATTCCGTAGATGCGGCGCGTCTGGCGGGAGCCCATCCAGAGGAGATGGCCGTCCCAGGCGAGGGATTGCGGCTTTGGGGCGGGTGAGGGGAGGCGCTTGAGTTCGTGGATGTCGTTCATGGCGGTGAAGGGATGCGGAGGCGCGGCGGGTGCGTCGCGAAGGCTGGAAACGGTACATCGAAATCGCTTCGGGGCAATGGCGGCGGGTCAAACCTGCGGGAAGCGGGGGCGCACGGGCTGCGTGCTGCGGCGCATTGCCTTTTCGGCTGAGCGGGGTTGCCATTGCGGCGTGAGCCTTTTTTCGCCCATGGCCCAGACCTCGCATCTTGCGCGAGTAACGGTCCGGTGCGACGTCGCTGTGCCGCCCGAGGGAGTGCCTGCTTGCGCCACCTTCGAGGTTCCTCTGCCCGAGGGGCTCGCGCTGGTGGAGCTCGTGGACGGGGAGCGAAACGCTTTGCCGGTGCAGGTCGATCCTGCGGAGCCGCGGTGCGCGACGTGGCTGGTGGCACCGAGGTTGGGAACGCCCGCCGTGCGCGTGTATGAACTCATGCGGACGACGGGAGCGCGACCATTGGCGGACGGAGGGCCGGCGCTCGAGGATGCGGCCGGGGTGTTGAGCTTTCGAGACGGGGAGCGCGAGCTGCTCGGCTACCGGTATACGGTCCAGCCCGCGCCTGCGGGCGTCGATGCGGTGTTTGCGCGCGGCGGGTTTATCCATCCTTTGTTGTCGCCGGCCGGGGCGGTGCTGACGCGCATCCAGCCGCCCGATCATTATCATCACTACGGTGTATGGAGCGCGTGGACCCGAGTGGCGGTTGGGGGGCGCGAAGTCGACTTTTGGAACCTGGGCAAGGGCGAGGCGACGGTGCGTTTTATGGGGTTCTCCCAACGCGGAGACGGTCCGGTATTCGCGCAGGCGACGGCGGACCTCGAGCATGTGGTGTTCGACAGCGGCGGGGTCGGCCGGACTGCGCTGGTGGAGCGGCAGACGCTTCGAACCTATCGCATGCTGGCGGAGGATGCCTACCTGCTCGACCTGACGCTCGCGTACCGCTGTGCGGCGCGGCAGCCGGTGACATTGTTGAACTATCGCTACGGTGGCCTGGCGTGGCGTGCGACCGGGGACTGGGATTGCTCGAACAGCACGGTGCTGACCTCGGAGGGACGCGCCCGCCGCGATGCGGATGGAAGCCGTGCCCGCTGGTGTCTGGTGCAGGGGGCGGTGAACGGAGGCCGGGCCCGCGCGGGCGCCGCGGTGCTCGTGTCGCCGGAAAACGCCCATTCGCCGGAGCCGCTGCGCGTGTGGCCCGAGGAGGAGAATGGCCGCGGCGACGTGTTCGTGAATCTCTCGCCCACAAAGGGGTGCGACTGGATGCTGGAACCGGACCGCGATCACATGCTTCGGTATCGCTGGCTGGTGTTTGACGGCGACCGCACCGCGGAGGACATCGAAGCGGCGTGGTCGGCCTATGCCCGGAGGCCTTCGGTGGACCTGCAGTTGGGTTGAGCAACGGTGCGGGCCCCGGGGCCGAAATCACTTTTGAGGATAAACGGTTATTTGCTCTTCTCCTCGGGGGCTTCGGCGCTACGGTGCGGCATGGAAAAACGCCGATTCTCGGAACTGGGCCTGTCGCCCGAAATCCTCAAGGCCGTCGACAAGATGGGCTTCGAGGAGGCTTCACCCATCCAGACCGCGGTGATCCCGCTCCTGCTTTCGGGCCGGGACGTGGTGGGGCAGTCGTCCACGGGGTCGGGGAAGACGGCGGCTTTTGCGATTCCCGCGATCGAAAAGACCGATCCGAAACAGCGCTGCGTTCAGGTGTTGATCCTCTGCCCCACGCGCGAACTCGCGGTTCAGGTTTCGGAGGAGACGGCCAAGCTGGCGATGTTCCGAAAGGGGGTGCACACGGTGCCCATCTACGGTGGTCAGTCGTATGAGCGACAGTTTCGGGCGCTGGAGGCGGGCACGCAGATCGTGATCGGCACGCCGGGGCGCGTCATTGATCACATGGCACGGGGTACCCTTCGGCTGGATACGCTCAAGATGGTGGTCCTCGACGAGGCCGATCGCATGCTGGACATGGGTTTTCGCGACGACATCGAGCGGATCCTCGAGGCGGTGCCGGAACAGAGGCAGCTGTTGTTCTTTTCGGCAACGATGCCGCGGGCGATCCAGGATCTCATCGGCCGCGTGTGTCATGATCCCGTGTGGGTCACCATCCAGGCGCATGCGCAGAATGCGCCGCAGGTCGACCAGGTGTACTTCGAGGTGGACCGCCGCTCGAAGCTCGAGGCGCTCACGCGCGTGATCGACCTGAACGATTTTCGCTACGGCATCATTTTCTGCAGCACCAAGGTGATGGTGGACGACCTCGACGAGCATCTGCACGGGCGGGGCTATGCGGTCGACCGCCTCCACGGCGACATGAGCCAGTCGCAGCGCGAGCGTGTGATGGAGAAGTTTCGCCGGCGCGGGTTCGAGTTCCTGGTGGCGACGGACGTGGCGGCGCGCGGACTGGACGTCGACGATCTCGAGGTGGTGTTCAACTTCGACCTTCCGAACGACGCCGACGACTATACGCATCGGATCGGTCGCACCGGTCGCGCGGGACGTTCAGGCAAGGCGTTCACCTTCGTGAGCGGTCGGGAGATCTACAAACTCCAGTCGATGGTCCGCTTCGCGCGCCTGAAGATCCAGCGCGGCTCCATCCCTTCGATCGACCAGATTGAGGAAGCCAGGGAAAACCAGTTCTTCGAACGCCTGCGCTCGACATTGGACGAGGGCCGGTACCGTCGGCAGGACCGCATGATCGACCGCCTGTTGGAGCAGGGCTACGCGAGCACGGACATCGCCGCGGCGCTGATTCATCTGCTGCAGGGCGGGGCGGCGGGCGGCGAGGGCGGTGCGGACGTTGCTGAGCCCGCTGCGTCAGTTGCGAAGCCTGCTCCCGAACGCACCCCGATCGCGGCCCCGACGCCTGCCCCAGCGCCGGTTCCCGCGCCTGCGCCGGTGCCGCGGACGGTCGAGATGCCCGAGGCGCAGCCGGAGCGGCAGGAGCCGGCTCCGATGTGCGCGCCGGAGCCCCCGGCTTTGGCAGAGACGCAGGAGACGGCCGAGCCCGCGCAGGACGACTCCGAGTCCGCGGCGTCCGATCGCGCTCCGCATGCGCGCACAAAATTCGCACGGCCCGCCCGCACGGGTTTGGAGGCGGGCATGACGACGCTGTTTTTCAACGTCGGACGCAAGAACCTGGCGAGCCCTGAGGATCTGGTCGGCAAGATCGCGGGCGTCACACGCCTGCCCGCTTCGGTGGTGGGGGCGATCGACATTCACCAGCGGTACGCGCTGGTGGACGTCGCGACAGACGACGCGCCGCTGATCCTTGCGAAGCTGCACGGCGTCCGGTTGAAGGGCCAGACCCTGAAGCCGGCGCTTGCGGCCGCAGTCACGCCACCGGAGGACTGAGCTCGGCGGGCCGAGTCGCGTCGCTCACTCCTGGTTCTTCGCGAGCGCCTGCTTCACCCAGACTCCGAACGACGGCGTCGGCGTGTAGTCCCAGCCGGTGATGAGGCAGGGTTCCGCGTAGGGGTGCATGTCCCAGGCGACCCAGTTCCAGTGGTGGGCCTCGAGCGTGCGCAGGGTTTCTCGGTTCCAGCCTTCGTCGTTGGTGTGCCACGACTGCGGGAAGGGCCATGACTTCTCGAGGGAGCCGAACTCGGTGACGATGAGCGGCAGCCGGTCCGCAAACGCCTGCAGGCGGGCTGACCACTCGGGGATGGTTTCCAGGCCGAGGTGGTCGTAGCGGTGCGGATACGGATGCACCGCATAGACGACGCCGTAACCCTGCGGGTCGGAGAGTTCACGGCCCCGCAGGATGCCGCCGACCTCGAAGGCCCAGTTGATCCCGCCCGCGAGGACGACGTTCTTGGCGCCCGTGGCGCGAATGGTGCGGAAGAGCTCGGGAAGGCCGACCGCGTCGTAGGTAACGGTGTCGCCGGACTTGCGATCGGTCTCGGTGAGACGGCCGCCCTTGTACCACTCGTCCCAGGTCACGTGGTTGGGCTCGTTGTAGAGATCGAAGAGAACGGCGGGGTTGTTGGCGTAGGCGGGGGCGAGGTGCTGCCAGAAGACGATGCTGTTGCGGTCGGGCAGGCGGTGCTGGCCGATGTCGCGCCCCCAGTGGCCCATGTCGGACCAGTGCAGGTCGAGAATGACGTAGGCGTTATTGGCCGAGACGAGGTCGACCACCTGGCGGACGAGGGCCCGGTACGATGCGCCTCCGTCATGCTGGTCCGGCGCCTTGCCGAACCAGCGGTCCTGCGAAAGCGGCAGGCGGATGATGTTCGCGTGCCAGTCCCTCACGGCCACCTCGACGGTCTTGAGGATGTGCCCCTCGCCGTTGGTCGACCATTCCATGCTCGCGCAGTTGACTCCGCGCAGGCGCACGGCGTGGCCGGTGCTGTCGAGGAGTTGGTTGCCCTCGACGTGCAGCTGTGCGGGATCGGACAAGGCGGGCGACGCGGCTGCGATGATGACGCACAGGGCCGCGCACGCGGAAAGGAGGACGGAGATGGGGGATTTCATGCAAAAATGGGTCGCGACACGAGCGATCGGCGCCACGTCGGATTGGGCTCGAAGCTTTGATCCGCACGAAACGGGCCTGCAAGGCGGGTGCGACCGAGATTCCACGCTCACGTTAGGACGGACCTACCGGCACCGAACGGGATCAGGGTCTCTCGAGTGTCGCGGACATGAGGCCGATGACGACCTCGTTGGCGAGGGCCCGGACGGTGAGCGATTGGAGCGTCCGGGTGGGGTCCAGAGGAAGCTCGAGCACGTTGGCGGCGCCGCCGGGCACCTTTCGGCCGAGTCCCTTGAAATGCGCCGGGTCGAGCAGCCGCACGATTCCGGTCCGCAGGTCCACGCGCGGAGGAATCGGGCCCGGGCGTGCGAACTGGTAGTCGTCGATGAAGTAATCCTGGTCGATCGGCCACCAATTGGAGGGATTGACCAACGGCAGCCGGGTCCG
>JAJXYI010000064.1 GCA_021780625.1 bacterium
GGCCCGGATCCGGAGGTGGAACTTCTGGGGAAAGCGTGGGACCGGCCGGGTCAGTCGAGATGAAAGACCTCGCGAAGCGACTCGGAGACCGGACTCGCGTCAGGGTTGCTGGGCATCACGTCACCCATGTGCCTCCACCAGCGCTGGCAGGCGGGGGTCGCGGCGATCGCGGCCCAACGGGCCTCGTCCTCGATTTCCACATACGCGAACAGCTGCCGGGTGCCGGGATGCAGGAAGATCGAGTAGTTCGAGACGCCGTGGGATTTCAGCTCGGCCTCGAGATCGGCCCAGATGGGATTGTGACGGCGCTCGTATTCGGCTTCGGAACCCGGGTTCACCGACATGACAAAAGCTTTGCGGATCATAGGCAGTCCTGGGAGGGGGGAGGGGTAAAAAGGATGCACGGGGAGGCTAGCCGGCAGCGGCGGCGCCGCCACGTCCCCGACTGCATGACAGTCCGAATGACGCCGGCGTGGGGAGGAGTTGCACAACCCGGCAAAGACGCAGGCAAACCACCTGAAGGTTATGGCCACGAAAAACGCAAAAAGGCGCCAGCGGTGCCGACTGTGAACGGAGCGCGCTTCGTACAGACCATGCCCGGTCGCTTTCGGATTCCGAAAGCAGGGCGGAATCGTGATTCCGCACTCCAAAAGGGAAGAGGAACAGAGGAGTTTTCCGTTGATTCCGGAATTCATTCGGCAATCGTCTTCCGTTCATCCGATGGCAACCCCCACCCTGCGCTCCCTGGCTCGTTCGCTGGGCCTTTCTCGGACGACGATTTCCGACGCGCTTCGCGGCTCGCCGCGCGTCAACCCCGAGACCGTCCAGCGCGTGCGTGCGGCGGCGGAGGCGGCCGGCTACGAGCGAAATCCCCTCACCGCGGCGGTGATGTCGCACCTGCGGCGCTCCTCGGGACAGAAGTTCCGCGGCGTGATCGGGGCGATCGAGATGATCGACGGGCCGCAGACCGACCATGCGAAGCGGTACAACGAGAGCGTGTTCGAGGGCGTGACCGAGCGCGCGAACCGGCTGGGGTTCAAGGTGGAGCGCTTCCAGACGAGCCCGGACGGCGTGCGTCTGAACCGTTTGGATACGATCCTGCACACACGCGGCATCCAGGGCCTGGTGATCCTGCCGGTGCTCGCCTTCCCCGATTTCTCCGCGCTGAGCTGGCCGCGGTACACGGGCGTGTACATCGACTATCTGATCAACCACCCGCCGCTCCACTGCGTCTGCTCGGACCACTATCGCTCGATGATCGCGCTGCTGCAGACGCTCCACGAGCGCGGCTACCACAGGCCTGGGTTGTACATGGAGATTCCGCACGACGAGCGCCTCCACTTCCGCTGGGAGGGCGCCTTCCTGGCGCTCCAGCGCTACCTGCCCGGCATCGACGCGGTGCCGGTGCTGCGGTTGAAGTCCGTGACCCGCGACGACTTCGCGTCGTGGTTCAAGAAATACGACCCGGACGTCGTGATCGGGCACAAGATCGACGCGCTCGGCTGGATGAAGGAGTGCGGAGCGAAGACGCCGAAGACCCACGGCTTCGTGTGCCTGAATTCCCTGCGCACCAATGGCGACTGCGCGGCGCTGGACTTCCAGGCGCCGCAGCTCGGCGCGCGTGCCGCGGAACTCGTCATCGGGCAGCTCCTGCATAACGAATTTGGCGTCCCCCCGGAGGCCTCGCTCACGACGATCCCCGCCCGCCTGGTCGAAGGCCCCACCCTGCGCACAGCCGCACCGAAGAAGCGGGCAGGTGGAGCGGCTGCGTCCAAACAATCGTAACGGCCTCCTAAGCCGCCACCGGGCGCGCGAGCCGCTAGACATGTGGAGTGCGGAGCCTCGGCTCCGCTTTGGACGGGACGTCTCGACGTCCCGCCCTTCGGTCGCTGCTCAACAGGGCGCGTGGCCTAAGACAAATGGGAGGTTACGTGCGGACGCTGACGGTCATCGCGGAACGGGCCGGGAGGCGGAGCCTCCCGCGCAGAGCGGAATCGTGATTCCGCACTGCCAAAAGGAAAAGAGCGCGCGAGCCGATGCTCCGCACTCAAAACGCAGGAATCATTCTCGATTCCGGCCCACGCCACAGGGGAACCGTGCTGCGGTGCACGATCCCCCGGACGCTGAGGACTGCGCCTCTCAGGGTTTGCGTAGGTACGGAGCGAACGGATCGCCGGGCAGCTTCGCCAGCGCACCTGCCACGATGCTCGCGTTGAGCCGCGCGCCGATGAGGCTGGTGTGCGTGTGCGGGTCGCCAAACATCGTCAGCACCTTCTCGGGGCCCATCGCGTCATAGCGCTCCGCAATGAGCTCGTTGAGCGGAATGAACGCGACGCCTTCCTGCTGCGCGACCTCGCGCGCCCAACCCGAATAGGAATTGTCGGAGCGCACGATCTTCCCGTCCTTCCAGATCATGCGCGGAATCTGCGAACAGACGATCGGAGTGACGCCCATGGCCTTGGCCTCCCGGATGTACTTGCGCAGGTACCAGCCGTAGGTGTGGACGACCTCGTGTTTCTTCGTGAGCAGGTTGTCGATCGCCTCCGACTCGTCGCCGACGCCGCGGATCGTGCCGCGCGCGCGGGAGGTGTCGTTGAGCGGACCGGCGTCATTGTGGCCGAACTGCATGAGCAGGAAGTCGCCGGGCTTGAGCAGGGTGCGCACGCGCTCCCAGAAGCCAAGATTGATGAAACTACGGCTGCTGGTGCCGCCGACGGCGCGATTGCAGACGTTGATCTTCGAGAGATCAAAGTACGGCGAGAGCTCGTCGCCCCAGCCCCACTGGCCGCCACGTCCGTCGCCGCGGCCATTGCGCACGGTCGAGTCGCCGATGATCATCAGCGTGGGAATCTTTGGGTTGGCCGGCTCGGGGAGGTTCAACCACACGAGCGGATCAGCGGGCACCTCGAGGCCCTTGGCGGAGAGCCAATGATCCCAGGGGCCGCCACGAATGCCCTTGAGTCCCGAAACGACCGCCGCCGCGTTGATGTCCGCTCCTTCAATTCCGGTGTGCGTATGGTCACGCGGGAAGAGCGTCTTCACCTTCGCTTCTCCCATCTCCTGGTATTTGTCGGCGACGATACGTGTCAGATCCACGAAATCCACGCCCTCCTCCTGGGCAACCTCTCGATCCCATTCGCGGTAATGCCCGGCGCCGCGCTCGACCTTTCCGTCCTTCCAGATGTCGCGGACGGTCAGCGAGAGGATGATTGGCGTCGCGCTCCGCATGCGGACATCGCGGATCATCTTCCGCAGGTACCAGCCGAAGGTGTGAACGATCTCGTGTTTGCCGGTGAGCACGTTGTCGATGGCGACCGACTCGTCGCCGATGCCGGGCAGCGAGCCGCGGGCGCGCAGCGGCATCTTCGAGCCCGGGGGCTCGGCGTTGATGGCCCCGGCGTCGTTGTGTCCGAATTGGATCAGCACGTAGTCGCCGCCCTTCACCTGGCTGAGCAGCTTGTCCCACAGCCCCTCGGTGATGTAGGTGCGGCTGCTGCGTCCGCCTCGGGCGAGGTTGACGATGTTGACCTTGGACGGATCGAAGTAGTCGTGAAACGGCGCGCCCCAGCCCTGGATCGGATGACCGCCATAGTTGGCCGCGGTGGAATCGCTGGCGATGAAGACGCTCGGGAGCCGCAGGTTGTGGGGATAATCGCCCGGGGGTGGGTTGTGCTTGAGATCGGGATCGTGGATGGAGGTGCTTGCGTGCAGGCCCAGCCCGGTCATTGCCAGGAGAGCCGCGGTGCCTAGAAGGCGTGTGAAGCGCAGTGGGTTCATGGTTGTTTTCTTGGGTTCTAGCGAAACTCAGGCTCCGGGTGCCTCCGGGAGCGCCGCGCGCAGGCCTTCGACGAGGGAGCGGGGCACCACGATCATCGTCCCGTGGCGCGCCCCGGGCGGGACCGCGATCCGGTCCGTGACATCCTCCCAGTGGACCAGATCGCGCGACCGCATGGCGCCGTAATGGTGTTCTCGGTACACATCGAAATAGACGACCGTTTCGTCCCCCACCCGGATCGCCGTCGGTCCTTCGACCCAGGCGCGGGTAAAGGGCGCGGAGAACGTGGTCCACGGCCCCTCCGGGTCGACGGCGGTCGCAATCCTCAGGCGCTTCGCCACAGGATGGACGGTCTCGTCCTTGGCGATCATGTGGAAGCGCCCGCCAGCGCCCTCGAAGATCGTGGCGTCGATGACGCTGAAGCCCGGGTCGCTGAACAGTCGCGTGGGCGAGAACCGGCTCCAATCTGTCGTGGTCGTGCAGTAGATCCGGTGATTGAGCCCGTGCTCCGAGGAGCCGTCCGTCGCCGGGAAACGTCCGGGAATCGTGGACGCCCAGAAGATCAGGAACCGCTCGCGCTTTGCGTCCCAGAAGGCCTCCGGCGCCCAGGAATTGCGCGCGGTGGGTTCGGACGCCATCACCGGGATCGCGCGTTCCGGCGTCCAGCTGATGAAGTCGCGCGTCGAGGCTGTTCCGATGATCCGGTCCCACCAGCCGGTCGTCCACACGAGGTGGTAAACGCCGTCCGGCCCGCGCGCGACGCAGGGGTCGCGCATCAGCCGGTCCCGCCCCACCTGTGGGGCGAGACAGGCGCGTCCGCCGTTGAGCGCCCGCCAGTGGAGGCCGTCGGCGCTCCAGGCCAGGTGCAGGCCGTCGCGTCCCTGGCCCGTGAAATAGGTGAACAGGAACGCCGTATCAGACGCAGGGGTCGCGCCCGCCTCGGGAAGGAAAACCCGGGACGCTAGCCAGAGGAACAGCAGGAGCAGCGTCGGGAATACGCGTCCAGGCCCATGTGGACGCGCCGACGTTTGACCTCCGGTCTTCATGTCCTCCGTGTGCTCCGTGTCCGCGCGATTCGGTCCCTGCCTCCGGTCTCAATGCGCCGCCCAGTGAAGCAGCAGGACGAAGACCGCGACGATCGAGAACGAGGCGGCGCAGCACGCGGCAAAGCCGATCGTGTCCACGCGGTCCCATTTGCAGAACTCCCAATTCGAACGCGGGAATAGCTTCGTATGGTCGAAGCGTCCCGGATTGCGGCGCGTTTCCTCGACCGCCAGCACCTCGAGTTCGTGCGTGGCGCCCACCGGGGTCTTCATCTTGCCGTAAAACTGGGCGGCGCGCGCGGGGTCGGTCACGGGCGTGATCCAACTGACCACCAACAGCACCGCGAAGGGGAACAACGCGTCGAAGAAGAACTGGAGCGTCAGGCGCTGGCTCGGCGTCAGCCTGGCGATGTTCACGCCGGTTTTCCCTAGCAGCCAGCACTCGAAGTCGAAGCGTCCGCTGCCGATCAGCGGGCTGGCGAGGTCGTTGGCCTTCGCGTGCACCACGGTATCGAAATACACGCCGGCAGGCTCGCCCGAGGGCGTGGGCGCCATCTGGGTCAGGGACTGGTTATGGCTGAGCACCGGAAACTTCGACGCGGTCCAGGGGATGACCAGGATCGTGAGGGTCGACAGCAGCACGCAGGCCCACACCGCCGGGGTTGTCAGGCGCCTCCAAAAGATGGTCATCAGCACGCAGGCTCCGAAGGGCACGTTGACGGTGAGCACGATGTTGATGATCGAGAGGAAATCGCCCATCAGCCACGCCGACAGCGCACCGAGCGCGAGCACGACCACGATGGTCCAGCGTGCATAGAACACGCCCTTCTGCTGGGAGATATCCGGCCAGATCTGGCGGTACACGTTGCGGACAAACAGCGAGGAAATGGCCAGCGCCTTGGCGGCGAGCGTGGACATCGTGCCCGCGAGCACGCCCGCAAGCATGAGTCCGATCAGTCCCGGGCCGAGCAGGCGGCTGGAGAGCGCGCCCCAGGTGGCGTCGGGATCCGAAAGGCCGTTGGCGCCGAAGACCGCAAAGGCGATCAGTCCCGCGAAGACCCAGAGTATGATCATGAGCCGCTTCAGGTAGGTGCCCGAGACGCCGCTGCGCGCGGAGAACTCGTTGGTCGCCGAACCGCAGATGCCCATGTTGTGGCTGAGTCCGCCGTTCTGGACGATGCTCACCAACAAAATGCCCACGAGGCTCCAGACGGAGAATTGCCCCGCAGCACCCGAGCCGAATAGGTCGAACATTCGTCGCGGGACCTTTTCCCCGAGCGCGTGCCAGCCGCCTATGGCGTGCAGTCCGACGGGGATCAGCAGGACGGAAAAGACGATGATGAGCACGCTCTGCAGTCCCTCGTTGACCGCCGCGGCGGACATGCCGCCCATGACGATGTAGGCGCCGACCACCGCAGCGAAGACGCCGTAGAACAGGAAGTCGGGCAGCAGCGTGATGTAGCTGTGCAATTCCCCGCGCGCGTCGCGGTCCTGGAGGATTTCCAGGCGGATGTGCCCCGCCGGGGTGATCGTGTGCGCGGACGCCTCATGCTCGAGCCGCTTCATCTCATTGTAGGCGTCGACGGAGGCGCGCTCCTGGGCGGTCCATTCGGCGGGCTGTTTGACCACGAGCGAGGAGGCGATCTTGTAGGCGGTCACGTTCGCGAAGCCCAGGAAGACGCAGGCCACGAGGATCTGGAAGATCGCGTAGAACATGCTCAGGCGCCGACTGGCGAAGCGGTCCTCGAAGAGGTCCGACACCGTGGTGAGCCGTGCGCGGCGGAACCACACGTTCATGAACCAGAAGTAGGGGTTCATGAAGACCGTCTGGAACGACAGCCAGGAGCCGGACGCGCCTTGCTGGTAGACGAAGCTCGCGGTGCTCACCGCGCCCGACGGCTCCGTCGCGTTGCCGAAGTTCAGGAAAAATTGATACAGCTTGCCGAGCTTGCGGCCCGCAAGGAAGAAGCCGTCCTCCGAGTTGTTTCCGGCGGCGGCACGCTTGCCGATGTAGAGGACCGCCCCGAGGTAGGCGACGACGATGGCGATATCCAGGATGCTGAGGCTGCCGATGCGCATGGGCGGGGGAGACGGGGTTGTGGGGAGGGGCGTCCGAGGGTCCACGACACAATGGGGCGGAGCGTCCCCAGTTCAATCCCCGGGCGGAGGGTCCGGCATCGGACAGTCCGCACTCGGAGCGGATCCCTGAAAATGTCACCAATTTGGTGATACCTATGGCCGGGGCCTTAAAAGGCAGCGCCCGGGTCCCGCGGACCCCTCCGCGAAACCCGGGCGCCTTTCCCCTACTAATCAGAACGAGATGGTCGTCGACAGGGTGAACTTGCGCGGGGCGATGATGCGCTC
>JAJXYI010000560.1 GCA_021780625.1 bacterium
TGGGACAGGGTCCATGGGACGCGTTCTGCACAACACCCCATCCGCGCAGGAGTGCAAGCCCGTCCGCCGCTTTGGGAACCGTTGAACACTGGCGGGGAAACCGTATCCAAATTCACCGATGCGACAAAAATCAGCCGATCGGTATCGACTCCCCGCCCGTCGGCTCCTTTGATGCGGAAAATTGGCGAACACCCGTGCGGATGAGCCTCGGCAAAGCGATAAAACCCATGCGATTGCGACTGACCTGTCTGGCGGCGGCCGCAGTGCTTGGCGCGATGGCGTCCCGGGAGTTGCAGGCGCGGGAACGCAAACCCGATGCGACTTACGTGAAGATCCGCCTGATGTCGGAGGCGCTCGAGGCGCGCGACACGGGCGATTTCCAGGTCGCGCTGACGAAGCTGGCCGACCTCGCTCGTCTGGCGCCGAACGATCCGCAGATCACGAGGCTGATCCAATCGGTCGAAAGGCTCCAGCAGGCTGCCTTGCACCCGACGCCTCCGCCTCCGCCGCCGGCTCCGATCGGCGATTCGGGATTGCCGGCCGCACCGGCGCCGACGGCGACCCCGCAGCCGGCCCCGACGCCCGATCTCCTGTCAACGCCCGCGCTGCCGGCCATCTCGGATCTCGCGACCCCGTCGCAGCCCGCCGCGCCGTCGCGGCTCTGGCGCGCCACCGACGCTGATGCGGCGCAGCTGGCCGCGGACGAGACTGCGCGGCTGAACGAGGACATGGTGCGCGTCGAACGCCGTCTCGCGCATGCGCGAGACCTGATCGCCGAGGACCGTCATCGCGAGGCCCTGAAGGAGCTGCGCCAGATCGAGTCCGTCCTTCCCTCCAATCCTCTGACCGAGCCGCTCCGGCAGAAGATCAGTGCCGCACTGGTCGACGTGGAGCATCGTCTGCGGGTGGCGGCGATATCAGTCGACGATATTCCCCCGGTGCTTTCGATCCAGTATGGCGGCGCCGCTTCGACCGAAGCCGCGAGGCCGGCGGACGCGTATTCACCTCCCTTGGACATTGAGCTGGAGCTGCTCGAGGTGCCGAATGCGGTCGTCGATGATGTGCGTGCGGCGTGGGCGGGACTCGCACAGCGTGCGCGTGAACGCAGGGGCCGAATTCTCCTGGATCGCAACGGCAGGCCTGAATACCAGCGTCCGGGGCGCACGCTGTTGAGTTCCGACCAGGTTCGGATCTACAAGGCCATCGTCGCCGGCAGCTCGAAGGAGTCCGCGGCGTTCGCACCGGTTTCAACGGGCGCGATGGGGTTCTCCGCCAACTTCGATCCCGACCTGCTGGTCCGCACCCTGGCTGCCATGAAGGGGTGCCGGCTGCTCGCGTCGCCACGCCTGTCCGTCGAGGCAGGCGAGCCCACGACGCTCACGTTGAAGACGCAGGCCTCCCGGTCGGATGCCGCGGTTGACGCGGACGCGCGGTCGGGACGCGACACGCTGCTCCCGCAATGGAAGGTTGTGCTGACGCCGACTGTGGGCGCCGACGCCAGGGTCGATGGGTTGCGCTTCGACCTGCAGGCCTCAAGCTACCAGGGGATCGTGTCGCAATCGCCTCGCGAGACCCGCACGGAGCAGGGGAGGCGGACCGATGCGCAGGGACCGGCGGCGGAGACCATTTTCGGCGGCGCCCGGTCGGCGGGAGTCGCGCGGCTTCAGGCGGGGGAGACGCTAGTGCTGGTCGGCATGCCGCAGGGCTTCTGGGCAGGCAGTGCGTTCGATGTGCGCAGTCCGCTCGACCGGGTTCCGTTGCTGGGGCGGTGGCACCGCGCGGTCGCCCTGTGGAACCGGGATCGGGACATGGTGCTCATCGTCAGAATCCTTCCGGCCCGTCATCCAATTCCGCCCAAGGCCTGAGCCTTCAGCGGATGACCAGGTAGGCGGCCAGCATGACGGCGTAGGTGGCGACATAGAGCCCGCTCTGGGCGAGCACGCCGATCAGCTGCCGTGGTGCGGCCGTCGGCACGAGGCGGCGGCACAGGCTCCAGGCCCAGGCCGCGAGAAGGACGAAGGGAGCTAGCAGCAGGGGCTGTAGCGCATAGCCGTCCGCGACCAGGAGGAACGGAACGGCAAGGGCGAGGATGTGGGCGGCAGCAAACTGGGCTTTCGCGAAGCCCCGGCCAAACCGCACGACCGTCGTCCGCTTGCCGGCGGCGCGATCGGTGTCGGCATCGCGATAGTTGTTCGCGACGAGGATGTTCGCTGCGAGCAGCCCGACCGCGGTGGAGACGAGGATCGAATCGGTGCCCACGTGGGCATTTTGCACGTAGACCGTCGCGCAGACGGCGACGGGGCCGAAGAAGATGAAGACGAAGACGTCGCCGAGGCCGTAGTAACCGAGGGGATACGGGCCGCCCGTGTAGAGCACCGCCGAGAGCAGGGCGGCGACGCCCACGACCAGGAGGGGGATTCCGCCATAGGGAAGCAGTCCGAGGCCCACCACAAAGGCGGCGGCGCAGGTGAGCCAGGTGGCCCTCAGCATTGCGGCGGGCGAGACGAGTCCGGCGGCCACCGCGCGCCGCGGCCCGACCCGCGCCGCCGTGTCCGCGCCCTTCACGAAATCGTAGTAGTCGTTGGCGAAGTTCGCGGCGATCTGGGCGAGCACCGCGAATCCCAGGCAGAGGGCGAGCGGCAGCGGTCGCAGCGCGCCGTCGCGGCGCGCCAGGGCGGCACCCGCCACCACGGGCGCAAAGGAGACCGGCAGGGTCCGGGGACGGGTGGCGGCGAGCCAGGTGCGGAACGGGGAGGGAGCTTCGGACATGGCTGTCAGGCGCGAGCGTGGTGCTTGAGGCCCGAGAGGGGTCGGCGAAGGATGACGCTGAGGAGAATCGGCAGCGCCGCGGTGGCGAGCGGGAGCACGAACAGGTGGTCCCCCAGGCCGAAGACCGCCGAGTGGAAACCGGCCGTGCAGAGGGCCATCGCGACGAGGAAGGTCGCCGGGTTGGGAAGAAGCGGATTGAGTACCCAGGCCGCGACGAACCCGAGCGCGGCGGGCAGCACCCCGTCGATGCCGGCATTAATTCCGGCAATGAAGAACACCGGCGCGTAGAGCGACACCCGCTCTTCGATGCGGACCGTCTGGATCAGGATCGCCAAGGCCAGGATCGCGGCCTGCAGTGCGACCGCGCCGGGATTCGGGGATTGTGCGACGATGCACACCGACACGACGCAGATCGAGCCGACGCCGGCCCGGAGCAGGTCGATGTAATTGCGGACTTTCCTGAACTCCTCCCTCATGCGCAGACCGTGGTCGCCCGGCTGACGCTGCAGCCTGGGGCTTGTGGTGTCGTGTCCACGCTTCGATCTCCGGCCTACGGTGAACCCACGCCGTAGGATCTGGCGTGGGATGAGCAGGAGGGCCAGGGTCAGGAGAAGGTAGGGGATGTCGATTTTCACTCGGGGGATGGGATTGGGACGGACAGTGAAAGGGAACGGCGCGGCCTGGTGTGTCAGCCTGCGGCGCGGACCTCGGGCGGGCGGGGCGCGGGCTTCATCGGATGGTGAAGCCCGCAAACTCCCGGCCGGATTTGCGGGAGCTGCGCTCGATCTTGCGGATGTAGCCGTGCATCCGGGACGAGAGTTCCTCCACGAAGGCGTCGATCTCGGCGCGCGCACCCTCCACCTCGAGCTGCACGCGACCGTCGGGAAGATTGCGCACGTATCCGGAGACTTCGTACTCGCGCGAGACCTGGAGCGTCGAGTAGCGAAAGCCGACGCCCTGCACGCGTCCCGTGAAGAAGATGAGGTCGTGGTCGACGAGGTCCATGGTCCGCGAGGTTCGACCGTGGCTCATTCCTTGTAGTCGCGCCGCAGGTTGCTCGGCATGATCCCGAGCTCCTCGCGATACTTGGCCACTGTTCGCCGGGCGACGGTGAGCCCCTTTTCGGTGAGTTTGGCCACGATCTCCTGGTCGCTCAGCGGCGACGACTTGTCCTCGAGGGCCACCAGGTCGGCGATCATCTCCTTGACGCTCTTGTTGGAGACGGAGGCGCCGCTCTCATTCTGGTACCCCGGCGTGAAGAAGAACTTCATCTCGAACACACCGTGAGGCGTGCGCATGTACTTGTTGGCGATCGCGCGGCTGACGGTGGTCTCGTGCACGCCGACCGTGTCGGCGATCTGGGTCATCGTGAGCGGCTTCAGGTGCGACACTCCGTGTTCGAAGAATTCCTCCTGGACGCGCACGATCTCGCGGGCGATCCGCTCAATGGTCTGCTGGCGCTGCTCGATCGAGCTGATGAGGAACTTTCCCGAGCGCATGCGCTCGCGCAGGTAGTCGCGCTCCTGCTTGCTCAGCTGGCCGCGTGCAATCATCTCGCGGTAGGTGCTGGAAATGCGAAGGCGCGGAATGAAGTCGTTGTTGAGGATGACGACCCACTTGTCGCCGTCGCGCTCGACCGTGACGTCCGGCGCGACGACCCGGTTGCTATCGGACGCGAAGCGGCGGCCCGGGGCGGGGTCGAGGGTTCCGATCTCCTCGATCGCGGTCTGGATCTCGTGCAGCGGCGCGCCGAGCTTCCGGGCGATCTCCGGAATACGTCGCCGCGTGAGGAGCTCGAAATGGTGCTTGATGATGCGTGAGGCGAGCGACTCGGTGCGGCCTTTCGCGGTAAGCTGAGCGAGCAGGCACTCGGCGAGATTCTGCGAGCCGATGCCGGCGGGCTCGAACTGCTTGAGCGTCTTGACCGCCTCCTGCACCGACGCCAGCGGAAGGCCGGTCTGGAGGGCGATGTCGGGGGGTGTCTGGGTGAGGAAGCCCCGGTCGTCTAGGGAGCCGACGAGGTAGCGGATCGCTTCAAGCACGGAAGGTTCCAGGTCTGCGAGCTCGGCCTGGCGAACGAGGTGTTCCTGCAGCGAGACCTCGCTGACGAGGGAGTCGAAGAAATGCTGGCGCCGTTCGGCGTCCTCGGACGTGTAGGGCTGCGCGCCGCCGGCCTGCGACATGTAATCGCGCCAGTCCTCGTCGAGTTTCCCGAGAACCTCGAACTCCTTGGAGAAATCCATCTCCTCGCGCCGTTCGTCCTCCGCCTGGTCGCGCTCGGACAAGTCGGATTTTTCCTTCGGTGCCGGTTCGTCGGAGTCGAGGCTCGTGTTCTCCATGGGGAGCTCCTCGAGCACGGGATTGGCCTGGAGCTCTTCCTGGATGACGGTGCGAAGGTCCAGCGCCGCGACCTGAAGGATCTTGAGCGACTGGCGCAACTGAGGCGCCAGGACGAGCTGCTGCGACTGGCGCTGCTGGAGATGCTGTCCGAATCCTGTGCCGCTCATGCAGTGAGCCTCCCGGGTGCGAAAGTCTCGTCGTCGCCATGGGGGGCCTTGGCGATCAGGTTCCTGAGGTACTGCCCGAGCTTCTCATTCGTCGGGCCGTAGCCATCACTGTATAGGTACATCTCGAGATCGGTCATCATCTCTGCGGCGCTCTGGTAGCGCCTGGCGCGATCGCGGGTGAGGGCACGCTGAAGAATCGCCTCAAGGCGGACCCCAACCTCGGGTCTCAACGCAGAAAACCGTGGGATCTCCATTGCAAGTATATTGCGTCGCGATTCCTCGCGTGTGGCGCCACGGAATACGTTTCGTCCAAGGAGGAGCTCGGAGAGCACGATCCCAAGGGCAAACAGGTCGGCCCGTGCGTCGGTGACCGACCGGCTCGCCTGCTCGGGTGACAGGTATTCGTCCTTCCCCGCGATGACCTTGCCTTCCTCGTTGTACATGAGGTCCAGGGCCTTCGCGATGCCGAAGTCGGTCAGTTTTACGTCACCCTCGAGCGCAATCATCACGTTTCTCGGTCCGATGTCGCGATGCACGATGCCCAGGGCGCGGCCATCGAGGCCCAGTTTCTGGTGGGCGTAGGCGAGACCACGCGCGATTCGGGAGACGATGAACGCCGCAAGATCGCAGGGGACCTTCCGGCCCAGGGCGACGTGGCGGTCCAGGAACTGTTCGAGATTCACCCCGCTCACCAGCTCCATCACCATGAAGTATCCGCCGTCCGATTCTCCCAGGTGGTAGGTCTGGACGATGTTGGTGTGGATGAGGTCGGCCACGAGCCGGGCTTCGCCGATGAAATTGCGCTGAAACGCCTCGATGGAGGAGTACTCCTCTCGGATCAGCTTGATCGCCACCCGCTTCTCAAAATCACCCGCGCCGCGCTGCACGCCTTCGTACACCAATCCCATTCCTCCCTCGGCGATCTTCCGGGTTAACTCGTAGGAGATGATGTTAGAAAGTGACTTTGTTGCGGCCACGGCATTAAAATTGCTGCAGCAGTCGGTCGATGCAAGCGCGGAGATGTCCCGCGGGGGTGGTAGAAGGGATTCTCACGCACCGCCAGGAGGTATTCAGAATCCGGATTCAGATGCGCTCAGGCTACAGCCTCGTGGAGTGCGACGATGCCCAGGGAGAGGGCCTTGGCGGACACCGAAGAGAAGCCGGCGGCGGCGATTTCGCGGGCGAGCTCGGCGCGTCCCGGGAAGCTCTCGATCGTGCGGTTGAGGTAATCGTAGGCGGCCTTGTCGCCGGTGATGAGCGCCGCGAACCGGGGCAGGATGTGCCGCAGGTAGAAGAGGTACGCGGGGCGGAACCAGGCGTGGGGCTGGGAGAACTCGAGCACCCACAGGCGCCCGCCCGGCCGGAGCACGCGGCGCATCTCGCGCAAAGCGACGGCACGGTCCGACATGTTGCGCAGCCCGAACGCGATAGTGACGCCGTCCACGCAGGCATCGGACAGTGGCAGGGACATGCCGTCGCCCTGCTGAAACCGGACACGCCCGTAGCGATCGGCGTCCCTGAGGCGCTTGATCTCGGCCTGGTCAAGCATCGGCTGGCAGAAATCCATCCCGAGAATCCCGACCCGGGGGGGCAGCCCCCTCGCGAGTGCAAACGCCACGTCCCCGCTGCCGGTGGCCAGATCCAGCATTTCGGTCGGACCCGCTTTGGCGACCGCCCACACCAGCCGTTTTCTCCACCACAGGTCCAGCCCTCCGCTCAACGCGCGGTTGGCCACATCGTAGCGCCCCGCGATTCGCGAGAACATGGAGTTGACGGCCTTTGGGTCGGGCATGCCTTTTCGAAAACCACCGGGCGCCCGCGGGCAAGTTCGGAAAAGAGGATCAACAACTTACGTAAAAATACCCCGGATTTTTCCG
>JAJXYI010000025.1 GCA_021780625.1 bacterium
CATGACGGTGCTCATGTCGGGCATCAACATGTACGCGATGGCGGCGGTGATGCAGGTCGTGCTCGGGTGGAACCTCCACTTCTCGATCTGGGTGTCGTCGATCACCGTGGCGATCTACGTGGCCCTCGGCGGCCTGACCTCCGCGATCTTCAACGAAGTGCTGCAGTTCTTCCTGATCTGGCTGGGCGCGCTGGTGATTCCGATTGTCGGACTCACGGAGACCGGCGGCTGGTCCGGGCTGAAGGACCGTATCGTCCACAATCTGACGCACGGTGCCACGTACCTGCACATGTGGAGCACGCTGGGCAACTTTCAGGACAACCCGATGGGCATCCAATGGGTGGGCATCGTGTTCGGCCTGGGCTTCGTGATCTCGTTTGGCTACTGGACGACGGACTTCCTGGTGGTGCAGCGCGTGATCACCACGAAGGATCTGCGCTCGGCGCAGATGGCTCCGATCATCGGAGCGTTCTTCAAGATGGCGGTGCCGCTGATCGTGATTCTCCCCGGCCTGATCGGCCTGGGCGTGCTCAACAGCCACGGCATGACGCTGGTGTCCGCGAACCTGGCGAAGCCCGGCCAGTACACCTACAACGACGTGTTGCCGCTACTCTTGGTACGCTACGCAGGCCCGGGCCTGCTGGGCCTGGGCGTGACCGCACTGATCGCGGGCTTCATGTCGGGCATGGCGGGCAACGTGACCGCGTTTGCGACGGTGTGGACTTACGACATTTATCGTCCGCTGATTCGTCCGCTGTTTCGCGGACGTGAAACGGTATCCGCCGCGGTCGCCGCGGGTGGATCAGCCGAGCTCAACGAGATCGAGGCTGCGGGCGACGACCAGCACTACCTCAAGATGGGACGCTGGAGTACGATCGTGGGCGTGCTGGTGAGCATCGGCACGGCGTACCTGGCGATGCAGTTCAGCAGCATCATGGACTACGTCCAGGCGCTGTTCAGCTTCTTCGTGGCGCCGCTGTTCGGCACGATTCTATTGGGCATGCTGTGGAAGCGCGCGACCCCCGCGGGCGGCTTCTGGGGCCTTCTGACCGGCACGGCCTCCTCGGTGGGCATGTGGGCGTGGGTGAAGGTCGATCCCTCGGCCCTCTCGATCATCGCCCTGTCCAAGTACGCGCAGCCGATGGCGCAGAACATGTATCAGGCGCTGTGGTCGTGGTGCATCTGCGTCGCGGTCACGGTCGTCGTGAGCTACATGACCCAGCCCCTGTCCGAGGATCGCTTGAAGGGTCTGGTCTATGGCTGCACCGAGATTCCGCATTCCAGAGACCTGGCTTGGTACAAGCGGCCTTTCTTCTGGGGCATGCTGGCCCTGGTGCTGCTCGTGGTCCTGAACATTATGTTCTGGTAAACGGCATTCCCTCAAACCCCTGACGTGCTGCGATCATGAGCGAAAACAAATCCATTCCCATCTGGTTCTTCATCGGCCTGCTGCTCTTCGTCTATGGCATCCTCTGCCTGGGCGCGGGCATCGTGCAGTTCTCCCATCCGCCGTCGGTCGAGATGCCCGACATGCATGCGACCTTCTGGGGTGGTGTCGTGCTGTTCCTCGTGGGCGGCACCTACACCCTGGTTTACTGGCCGCGCAAGAAGTAGGGCGGCCATTGAGTCGACTCCCGGGCGGGCTTGGACGCGAATGAGCGTCCGCCCGCCTTTTATTTTAGACAGACCTCTCGGGGCGGAGGCCTCCGGGGTGGGGGCGGCGAAAGACGATGGAGCAGCTTTGCCAGAATTCCCTGCGGCGGTCAGCGCCGACGCTGAGGGGGCGGCGGATGGGGGCCAATGTGCCGTTGAACTGGAGCATATGAATCCAGCGTGCCCCTCCATCGCCGAGGAGAAGTTCCTCGCGGGCTACAACTGTGCCCAGGCCGTCCTCTATTCCACCGCAGGAAATTTGGGCATCGAAAAAAACACCGCCCTGAAGGTTGCGTGCGGTTTCGGGGCTGGGTATGGGCGCGCGCAGGAGGTCTGTGGCGCGGTCAGCGGAGCCGTGATGGCGATTGGCCTGAAGCATGGGCGCGGGGAACGGGAGGAGAAGAGCCGCACGGAGGACACCTATCGCCGCACCCGGGAGTTCATCGCGCATTTCAAACAACGCCACGGATCCATCCAGTGCCGGGAGCTGATCGGCTGCGACCTGCAAACCCCGGAGGGGCAGCAGTCCTTCAAGGACCGGGACCTCCTCCACACAACCTGTGCACGGTGCGTGCGAACGGCGGCCGAGTGGGTGGCCTCGGCATCGTGACCAACGCAACCGGCGGATGCCTGTGCGGCGACGTGCGCTATCGGCTGAGGGCCGAGCCGATTGCGCTCTATTGCTGCCACTGCACGGAGTGCCAGACCACCAGCGGCTCGAGCTTCGTCATGGCGCTTAGGATACCGTACGGTGGACTCTCGGTGACCAAGGGCAGCGTCCGGCTGTGCGAACGTGCGGAGGCAGGTGGCATCGCCCGCAACGTCGGCCGCTGCCCGAGTTGCCTCACCGCTCTCTGGAGCGAACGTCTCGAGGGGAGGGCGTTTCAGACCGTCTATGCCGGCACGCTGGACGACTCCGCCAACCTGCAGCCCGTCGCCCATATTTGGATCCAGGACGCCCAGCCCTGGATAAGGTTCGACGAGCGAACCCTCCGCTTCAGCCAGAGCCCGCCAACCATGCAACCGATCATCGACGTTTGGCGCCAACGGCAGTCTCCGAAACAGGGTTAGATACGAATCGGAAAGCGACGGCTCAGTCAGAGACGAAGAGGAGCAGGTCACTGACGGCAGAGGTCAGTTGCCAAAGGTCGGTCGGAATAGCCCGAAGCTCAGGTCTTCGTTAGAGCGGGGGCTCCGTCTTTGGACGGGAAGTCTCTACGGCCCGACGCCCGCGTCTGGCCCAGCCGCATTTGGACGGGTGCAGTGGAGGCCCGCCGTGGATCGCCAATTGGATTGAGTCGGAATGGGTGTGGAGCCATACTTGCCGGATCCAGCAGGCGAACCCGTCCGCGACGGCGCTACCGAGAGACCGGTCCCATCCGGTCCACGCCACCGTGGATGAAGCGAACCTAACCAGAGGTAACCATGAATACCGACCGGATTGCGTTGCGTCCGCGGACGCGCGCTCTCATTGCGGCGCTGGGCATGATCGTGCTCAGCGCGTGTTCCCGTCTCGAATACGTCAAGGTTCCGACTCCGACCCAATACGCCGTATGGAACGACGAACTGCAGAAGAAGGCCGACTCGATGAAGGGCGTGCGGTATTACCTGCCGCGTCCGTTTCTCGTCCTGAAGCAGTCGACTCCCGTCGCGCAGCGCACGGCCTTGGTGAGTTTCCATTGGGACGCCTCTTCCGGGGCCTACCTCCTGGACCTGCCGGCGGCCAACACGCACTGGGTCGCGAAGATCGCTCCGACCAAGCTCTCGATCACTCAGGCCCTGGCGAGCACGCTCTCGACCCGGGCGCCTGCGGTTGTTGGAGGAGCAGCGAGAGGATCGAATCAGGGGGCAACCAGCGAGGCGGCCGCCGACGCCGGGACTGCTGCAGCCAATGCTGCGGCGGGCTCGCTCACGGGACCGAACACGGCGCCCGCCGCCCCGTCGACTCCGTCGGAGCTCCACGCGAGCACGGGATATATCAACGGCACCGACCCTGTCACTCGGCTCGGCGACCGGTTCGACATTGTCTACCTGCCCGACTTCGAGGAGCAGTACGTGATCCAGCCTCATGCGGGGCTCGGCAAGGCGGAGATCGAGACGCGCCTTCGCAACGGCTGGGCCGCGGAGACGTTCTCCCAGTCGGTGGACAACTCGAAGCTCATCCCGTACGTGATCGATCAGGTGTCGAAGGCTTCAACGGCGGCCGCCAATATCTTCACAACTTGGGCTCCGCTCGCCGCCGGTCTGCCTCCCGGGTCGACGGTGCCGCTGCAGGCGCTAGCGACAAAAGGCGGACAGCAGGGCGCCCTGTCAGGGGAGGAGATCACTTCGGCTCACAAATTGCTCGGCGAGGTCCTGGTATTCAAGATTGCAGAGGTTCGGATCGCCCAGCCTGGCTTGTACCCCATTCTCAAGCCCAGGGAAATCCGCCAGTGGCTCGGCACCCAGGCTCCGTCCGGCACTGATCCGGACCTCGTGTTCGATACCTTTGTCATTTCCGCCAACACCCCGTGGGTGCGGCCGGATGTAACGTTCATCCCGTGCCCTCCCTTCACGATGGTTGGCTTCAATACGACCACCGAAGTGTTCCTGTCCCCCGCTACGGAGCGCATCGATGTGGCCTCGGGCGGAAACGGGCAGACGCTCCGGAACGGCGGCGATGAGGCCGGAAACGAAATCCGTCCAGCCCAGGCGCTCACAGGCCTGCGCGAATTGCTCTTTGGGAGTTCAAACCCCGCCACTCAGGAACTCTGGAATGGCAAGTATTCGTCGATCGATCTCGCAGGCAGCGATGTGAGTGCGGCGGATGATCCGAAATTCCAGACCGAAATAGCGGTGAAGCTGAAGGGGGCTCCGCCGACCCAGGCCGATGCGGAGGCTTTGATGCAGCTCCTCGTCGCTCGTGCCAAGGCGAATAGGAAAGACCTGAAGGGCTGCCAGGCCTCCGTGGCCGCGGAGACTACTCCCCAGGTCGCCATCATCCGTTTTCCGGACCCTCCTCCGACCGTCTACGGCGCACTCAGGGGAGACTCGTGACATGCAGACTCGAGGGGCAAAGGCCCGGCTTGGGACGCCAATGGCGCTCTCCGGGGAGTTGGAAGCGGCTCTCGCCTGCGCACGCGAGCGATTTGGCACGTGGCCCGACATCCGGGGCTTTGGGTTCGGACGGAAATTCCTGCAGAGGCAGCGGTGCTTCCGGAAGAGCCGCGGCGTTGGGCCGCTGTGTCTGCACGTCTTTGTCGGCCGGAAGCTCGCGGAGCCTCCCCCCGGATACCGGCTTCCCAAGCGCCTTTACTACCGAGTGCCGGGACGCACGGCGAGAAAGTCGATCGAGCTCGACGTGGTCGCACTGGGCAAGGTCGAGCAGCAGGACGGGACGAGGAGGTTGACGTCGGCCGGGCCGCTGTGTGTCGGGCGCTTGTTTGGCTTTGAGCCGCCGCCTGCGGGCGGAGCATCGGGGCAGTATGAAATCGGAACCGCGGGCGCCCTGGTGTCGGACGAAGAGGAGAACGTCTACGCCGTCTCATCGGGCCATGTGTTCATCAACACGGGCGCCCCTTCATGGAATCGCCCGAGCTCCAACCTGCTGTTTCATCTCGTGGGACGCACCTGGGCACTGCCCCCCGAGAGCCTTCAGCCCCCGAGCCTCGGCGTGCCGCCCACCTTGGTGGACGGCATGGCGATGCGACTTCCCGCAGCGGCCGCGCCCGACCCTTCTCTCTCGGGATGGCCCCGGCTCTTCCGCGGTGAATTCGCCTCAGACGCCGATGTCGCCCTGGCCTTGAGTCGCCCTGCTGACGGCGCTTTCGTGTGGGCGGAGCGCGAGGGCGCCAGCACGCAAATACCCGTGGATCTCGTGGGACACGGGCATTTCTGTGAGATTCCGGATCTCTGTCCGGGAGTGAGAAACATCTATCCGTATTTCTGGACGTATCATTTTCCCCAGGACACTGGTGGCAATCCATGGACCGTTACGCTCGGCGGGGACAGCGGCTCCGGACTCTACGTGCCGGACGCGAACGACCCCAGGGTCCCGAAGCTGCTGGGGTTTCACTTCGCCATTCATCGCGGCGACGGCAACGCCTGGATCGGCACGGCGATCCCGGCGGAGAACTTCATCGCTGCGACGCTGGGCGAAGCCCGATTGCACTGGACCTGAACCCCGCCGACCCCCGAGCTATTGGGATAGAGTGATACCCTCGTTTTGTTCCGAACCAACCGTTGATGGAGCGAGCTCATTGACGGTTTATCCCCGGCAATTGACGTACCATCACCGTCGACCCGATCGGTGGCTGAAGCGGCACTGAATGATTTCAAGCGGTCCGAGATTTCCCAAGTGCGATTCGCCCGTGTGCGCAGATCGGTTCCCCTGCCAACGCACGCCCAGCTCGGAAACGGCTCCAGAACTGGAGGAGGTCACTAGTAAAACGTGCCCCCTCGGATCGGCTTATTCCATCGAACGCGAGTTCGATTAAATAGGTTCTCCGGCTATTCGCTCCAAACTGATGCCGATGGAATAAGGGCATGATCCCCCCGGTGGGCCCTGAGCTACGCCCTCGCAGCTGGCGGACCCGCCGCCCAACGCGTCTTCGCCGCGATGATGGACATGGCCAAAATCGAAACCGCCCGCCGCGGGTCCTGGTTCCGAAAACGGCCCCCTAACTGAAAAGGTAAATAGTAAAACGTGACCCCCTAGGATCGGCTTCGAACAAAATCATCGCGCCATCGATTACCATCCTGCAACGTCTCGACTTTCCAGTACCGCTTCAGCCGGCCCCAGCCAGATGAATAAGAAGGCACTCTCCGAAACCGACATCCGCACCAAATTCATTACCCCCGCCATTTGTGGGTCTCCGGGTGCTGGCTGGGACTTGATGACGCAGGTTCGCGAAGAGGCCTACTTCACCCGTGGCAGGGTGATCGTCCAAGGGAAGACCGTTCGGCGAGGGAAAGCGAAAAAGGCCGACTATCTGCTCTACTACAAACCGAACGTTCCCATTGCGGTCGTTGAAGCCAAGGACAACAACCATTCGGTGGGTGATGGCATGCAGCAGGCATTGGAATACGCCGAGATTCTGGACCTTCCTTTCGCCTTCAGCTCCAACGGCGACGGTTTCCTGGAACACGATCGCACCGTCAAGGATGGGCCCGTTACCCGAGAACTCGCCCTTGATCAGTTTCCCAAGCCCGAAGAACTTTGGGCCAGGTACTGCGCCGCGAAAGGGCTGAATCATGAGCAGGTCGCGGTCACCACGCAGGACTACTTCGAGGATGGATCCCGGAAGTCTCCCCGCTACTACCAACTGATCGCCATCAACAGAACGGTCGAAGCCATCGCCCGCGGCGAAAATCGGATCCTGCTCGTGATGGCCACGGGTACCGGAAAGACCTACACGGCTTTTCAGATCATTTGGCGTCTTTGGAAATCAGGCGCCAAGAAGCGCATCCTCTTC
>JAJXYI010000434.1 GCA_021780625.1 bacterium
CCGAGAAGCGGGCCCAGAGCTACGGCCTGCTGGGGGCGGCCTTCGGCATCGGTTTCGTGTTTGGCCCGATGGTCGGCGGCCTGCTCGGCTCGATCAGTCTCCGCCTTCCCTTCTGGTTCGCGGCCGGTTGCGCCGGCCTGAACTGGATGTACGGCTTTTTCCTGCTTCCCGAGTCGCTTGCTCCGGAAAATCGCCGAGCCTTCGACTGGAAGCGCGCGAACCCCATCGGCGCGCTCAAGGCGCTCAAGCGGTTCCCCGCGGCGCGGGGACTCGCCGACGCGTATTTCATCCTGATGCTCGCGCAGATGATGCTGTTTTCCACCTGGGTCCTGTACATGGGGTACCGCTTCCACTGGACCACGATCGAGGTGGGTGTGTCGCTGGGCATCTCGGGCATCATGATGGGCGCCGTGCAAGCCGGTCTGGTGAAACGCATCGTGGCGCGCTTCGGCGACGAACGGACGGCGCTGGCCGGCTTTGCCATCTCGGTCGCCTCGTACATCGCGTACGGCCTGGCGACGAAGGGCTGGATGATCTACGCCATCATCGTCCTCGGCTCGTTTGGCGGCATTGCCGGGCCGGCAATGCAGTCGTTTCTTTCGAAGCAGGTGCCGGCCAACGAACAGGGCGGCGTGCAGGGCATCTTTTCGGGGCTGTCGAGCCTGGCGGGCATCCCGGGCCCGCTGATCGGCGCCTGGAGTTTCGGCTGGGCCGTGGCGCATCGGCGCTCCTGGCACATTCCCGGCATCGCCTTCTTTGAAGCCGCGGTCTTCATCGCGCTCGCGATGGTGCTGACGGCGCGGACGTTCAGGAAAGCGGCAAACGCACGGTAGCCTACGGCCGCCAGGTCGGGCCGACCGCGAGACGGTTCAACCGCCGCGCTCCCACCGCGCGAAGATCCCGCAGGGGAGGATTTTCCCGTCGGCCTTGATCGGGAGACCGATTTCGCCCGCCGACAACTCACCGCCGCCGTTGGCGAACAGCTCCGTCAGCAGGTTGCCAGCCACCGTCGGCGACAGGCGCGCGGTGTAGGCGTTGATCAGGAAAAACAGCGGGCGGTCCGACAGGATCTCGCGGCATGCGACGAGCAACTCCCACAGGCTGTCCTCGAGTTTCCACATTTCACCGGAACTGCCGCGGCCATACGTGGGGGGATCCATGATCACCGCATCGTACTTCCTCCCGCGCCGTGCCTCGCGGCGGACGAATTTCAGGCAGTCGTCCACGATGTACCGGATCGGTGCGTCGGCCAGGCCGCTCAGCCCGGCATTCTCGCGGCACCATTTCACCATGCCTTCCGCCGCATCCACGTGGCAGACCGCGGCCCCCGCGCGCGCCGCCGCGCAGCTCGCCGCCCCGGTGTATCCAAAAAGATTCAGCACGGAGACCTCCCGGCCCGCGCCGCGAATCAGTCCGCTGAACCAGTCCCAGTTCACCGCCTGCTCGGGAAACAGCCCCGTGTGCTTGAAACCGGTCGGACGGATCTTGAAGTTCAGCTTCAGCGGCTCGTAGCCGATCGTCCAGTGTTCCGGCAGTGGCTTACGAAATTCCCAGCGGCCCCCGCCCGTCTCGCTGCGATGGTAGAACCCGTCCCAATTCTCCCACGCCGCACCCTGGGCGCGGCCGTGCCTCGGCCAGACGATCTGCGGATCGGGCCTCACCAGCGTATGCGGGCCCCAGCGCTCCTGCTTCATCCCATCGCCGCAATCCAGAACCTGATAGTCGCTCCACCGGTCGGCGACGATCATGGGGCGGTGCGTGAGGCGTGTGGTCGGCATGGCGAAGTCCGGCCCAAGCAAGGGCCGCCCCGCCCTTCTGTCCAGCTCTCAAAAATGTGCCAATCTTCAACCAACGCTCGCGAATCTTCAGTGATTTGCTTATCTGGCAGCGATCAATCCCATGCAACCCATCAAGAAACACATCGTCACGGCGTTCCTGTGTGCCGCGGCCCTGGCAAGCGTCGCGCGCGCGGACATCGTCGAAACCAAGGACGGCGCCCGCCTCGTCGGCAAGGTGTCCGGAATCTCCGGCGGCACCGTCACGCTCAGCACCACCTACGCGGGCGACATTTCAATCAAGCAGTCCGAGGTGACCGCCATCACCACCGACGGCCCGATCGCCGTCCGGCTGGCCAGTGGCACCCGCATTGACGGAAAGATCGCCTCCACGGGCGGAAAGCTCGAGGTCATCGGCCAGGACGGCACGGTCACGACCACCGTCGACAAGGTCGCCGCCTCCTGGACGGCCGGCGGCGAGGACCCCCAGATCATCGCGATGCGCCGCAAGTGGACGCTCCAGACCGCAGTCGACATCTCCGGCAACTCGGGCAACACGACGAGCACGACGATCGGCGCGAGCTTCGCCGCCGCCCTGGTGAGCCCCCAGGATGCGCTCAAGTTCTACGGCTCCCACAACTACGGCACCACGACCGCCAACGGCGTGAAGACCAAGAGCGCCGACGACACGAAGGTCGGCGTCGACTACTCCAGCTTCTTCGATCCGCGCTACGGCTGGTTCGCCCGCAGCGAGCTCGAGCGCGACGCGGTCGCGGGCGTCGACCTGCGCAGCACCACCGACTTCGGCGGCACGATGCGCTTCGTCAAATCCGACATCCAGAGCCTCGTCGGCCGTCTGGGTGCCGGTTACCGCTTCGAGAGCTACGCCTCGGGTGCGCCCAACAACAAGGGCGCCGTGCTGTCCACCGGCCTGCACTACAAGCTCGAGATCAGCCACTACGCGTCGCTCGACTCCGACCTCCAGTACCTGCCCTCGTTCGACAACTTCTCGGACTACCGCATCCAGCACGACTCCGGCATCCAGATGCCGATCGCGAACAGCTTCTGGATGCTGCGCGTGGGCGTGAGCAACAGCTACACCAGCCGTCCGCAGCCGGGTCGCAAGAGCCTGGATACGATGTACTACACGCGCCTCCTGCTCAACTGGCGCTAAGTCCCGCTCCTCTCAAAAACGACAAAACCCGCCGGATCTCCGGCGGGTTTTTTTGTCGGTCCCCTGAGGCGCGCCTCAGAAGTGCTGCCACCAGTGCTTCTTCTTCTTAGGTTCCGGCGGGAGCGGCGGAGGCGGGGCCTCGCGCTGGATCTTCAGCATCTGGATCTCGAATACGAGCGTGGACTTGCGCGGCACCGCGGGGGGATTGCCCAGCGTGCCATAACCGAGCTCGTAGGGGACGATCAGGACCATCTTGCTGCCTTCGTTCATGAAGCGAAGACCCTGGTCCCAGCCGTCGATCACCTGTCCGCGGCCGAGCCGGAAGGTGAAGGGCTTGCTCGGATCGAGGAATTCATTGAACACCGTGCCGTCCAGGAGCATGCCACGATAGATCACGCTAACCACGTCGCCCGGCTGGGCGGGCGCACCGTGGCCCTCCTGCGTGATGACGTAACGCAGCCCCGTGATCGTCTTCTTGGCGTTGGGCCAGCGCTTGTCGACGATCGCCTGGTCCTTGAACGAGAGCGGGTCGAATTGGGCGAACAGCGAGGGAATCGACCCGACGAACAGGGCGGCGGTCAGGCCGACGAGAAGGAGGCGGAGGCTACGCATAGGCGAGGATTGCATGCACGATCAACGCACCGGGGCAAGGCGCTTTCACGCTCCCTCCAAAAGGATGCGCAGCGCCTCGGGCGTCTCCACTGGAGCCTCGCAGACAAAGCCGCGGCACACGTAGGCGCAAGCGGTCGCAAGCCCGGTCGCGTCGTTCGCCTCGGGCACCCCCAGCCGCTCACGCAGAGACGCGTCAGTTCGCGGCGTCACTCCGGCGAGGACCCGCGGGCCGCCCGACGACGCGCGCGCCGCCTCGGCCAGCGCCTGAAAGTCCCCGCTGCCGGGCTCCCCGACGAGCACGACCCGCGCCGGCGACGGCTCCGCCGCCCAGCCGAGCGCAAGCAGCATCGTCGGCATGGCCTGAGGAATCGCCTCCCAGCGGCTGCGAAACGCCGCGAGCGTCCGCAATGCACGCTCCCGCCAATCATCCCTGCCGAACAGGACGGACAGCCGGAACAGGTTGCGCGCGGCCACGCTGCTCGCCGCCGGCTCCGCGCCATCGTAATCCTCCTTGAGCCGGAGGACGATGTCCCCCGCGTCGGCCGCGGAATTGAAATAGCCGCCGAGCTCATCGTGAAAACGGACGTCCATCCGCTCCTGCAGCACCCGCGCCCATTCCAGCCAGCGCCCATCGAAGTCGGCCTCGTGGAGATCGAGCAGGCCCTGGATCAGGAACGCGTGATCCTCGGCCACCGCCGGTGCACCACGCACGCCGTCGCACCAGGAGCGAACCAGCGCACCCGAGGGCTCGTCCCACAGTTCGCGACGCAAAAACTCCGCACAGCGTATCGCCGCGCCGAGGCACGCCTCGCGTCCCTCGCGCCCGCCCCGCCAGCGCTCCGCGACCACCGCCGAGGGCGAGGTCGCCGCCTTCGCGAGAGCCGAGAGCATCAGCCCGTTCCACGCTGTCACGACCTTGCGGTCGCACAACGGACGCGGACGCGCGGCCCGCGCTCCGCGCAGCAGCTCGAGCGATTCGGCCACCAGCTGCACCGCTCGTTCAGGCTCGAGGCCTTGCCGCTCCGCCGTGGCCCCGAGCGGCCGCGCCTGGGCGAGCAGGTTCATTCCGCGAAACTCCTCCTGGGGATCCCTCGCCTCGGGCACATTGCCGCCCGCCTGCACGCCGAAGTGATCCGCCATGAAGGCCGCCGCCGGGCCCAGCACGCGGTCGAACTCCTCCCTGCCCCACACGTAAAACGCACCCTCGCGATGTTCGCCGTCCGCCGCACCCGGCACCTCCGAATCCGCATCCTCCGCGGAATAGAATCCCCCGGCCGCGTCGGTCAGGTCGGCCAGCACGTAGTCCAGGATGTCCCGGGCCAGCCAGGCATAGCGCTCATCCCCAGTCGCCCGGCGCGCCTCGAGGGCGACCACGGAAAGCTGGGCCTGGTCGTAGAGCATCTTCTCGAAGTGCGGCACAAACCAGTCCTCATCCACTGAATACCGGTGAAACCCGCCACCCACGTGGTCGTGAATGCCTCCGCGGCTCATGTGCGCCAGGGTTTCCTCCACCATCCGAAGCGACTCGCGCGCATCGTCCGCATCCGCCGACCGCGCCGCGAAGTCCAGAAGGAACAGGAGAAGGCCCGGCTGGGGAAACTTCGGCGCCCCGCCAAAACCGCCGCGGTCCGGATCGAATCGTTCGTTCAGGCCCGCAAACGCCTTCTGGCGGATCGCGTCCACGAACCCCGCCTCCGCCTTCAACGGGCCCGCCGCCGCGATCGCGTGCTCCGACAATTGCGCGCCCAGCGCCCGGTAGGCCCGTTCCGACTCGCTCAGGAACTCCTGGCGGTCCACCGCCCAGCCCTTCGCGATCGCCTCGATCACACGCGCAAACCCGGCGCGCCCATGGCGGTCGTCGGGCGGAAAATACGTGCCGCCATAGAACGGCTTCAGGTCCGGCGTCAGCCACACGCTCATCGGCCAACCGCCGTGCCCTGTCATCGCCTGGATGTACGTCATGTACACGCGGTCCACGTCGGGCCGCTCCTCGCGGTCCACCTTCACGCTCACGAAATGCCGGTTGAGCGACTCCGCGATCGCCGGCGACTCGAACGATTCGTGCGCCATCACGTGGCACCAGTGGCAGGTCGCGTACCCCACCGACAGGAAGATCGGCTTCTGCTCGGCACGCGCACGCGCAAACGCCTCCTCGCCCCAGGGCATCCAGTCGACCGGGTTTTCGGCGTGCTGGCGCAGATACGGGGAGGCGGAGGAGCTCAGTCGGTTGGGCATCCGGCAAGGAAGCACGGGCCGTCCGAAGCGCAAGATCCCGGGCAACCTTGGAATCCCGCCGCGCCGATTGTAAGGACGGACCGCTTGCCTTGCCGGCCCGTTCGGTTACCTCGTTTGCACCATGAAAGCCTTCCTCATCGCGCTCGGCGTCGTCGTAGTCGGCATCATCGCCCTGGGCGCCGTGGCCGTCAGCGGCTACAACAACCTCGTCACCAAGGAACAGTCAGTGGACGCCCAGTGGGCGCAGGTGCAGAACGTGTATCAGCGCCGCGCGGACCTGATCCCCAACCTCGTGCAGACGGTCTCCGGGGCCGCGAACTTCGAAAAATCCACGCTCGTGGAGGTGACTAACGCCCGTGCCTCCGTCGGCCGCCTGACGATCGACGCGAGCAAGGCCCCCGCGACCGCCGCCCAGCTGCAGGCCTTCGACCAGGCCCAGGGCCAGCTCTCCTCCGCGCTCTCACGCCTGATGGTCGTGAGCGAACGCTACCCCCAGCTCACCGCCACCGCCAACTTCCGCGACCTGCAGGCCCAGCTCGAGGGCACCGAGAACCGCATCGCCGTGGAACGACGCCGTTTCAACGAGGCCGTGCTCTCCTACGACGCCTCCATCAAGACCGTGCCCGCCGTCTTCTTCGCCGCCGCGCTCGGCTTCAAGGAAAAGCCCTACTTCGCCGCGGCCCCCACCGCCCAGACGCCCCCCCAGGTGAAGTTCGATTTCAGCGACAAGAAGTGAGTCCTGCGCACTCCGTCCACCTCCGACCGTGAGACCCCCACTTCTTCGAGCGCAGCCGGCAGGCAGGTTCCTCCTCCTGCTCGCCTTGGGCGCAGCATTCCTGCTCCTCGCCCGCACCTCAGCCCACGCGGACGAGGTCATGCCGCCCAAACCCGCGGCCTATTTCAACGACTACGCCGGAATCGTCGACCCGGGCACCGCGTCCCAGCTCAATTCCGAACTCGAGCAGTTCGAACGGCAGACCTCCGACCAGCTCGTCGTCGCCGTATTCCCGGTCATGCAGTCCGACTCCTCCATCGAGGACTACACCGAACGGGTCGCCGAGCGCTGGCACGTCGGCCAGAAAGGCCGCGACAATGGCGCCGTGCTGTTCGTCTTCGTCAAGAACCGCACGATGTACATCCAGGTCGGATACGGCCTCGAACCCGTCCTCACCGACGCGCTCGCGCACCGAATCGTGACCGAGGTGATCCGACCCCGTTTCAGGAGCGGCGACTACGCGGGCGGACTCGCCGCGGGCGTCGAGGCGATGATGCTCGCCAGCCGGGGTGAATTCAAAGGCAATGGCCGG
>JAJXYI010000719.1 GCA_021780625.1 bacterium
ACCCAGGACAAGGACGGCGACCCGCGCTGGACGCTTTCGAGCCGCAAGTGGGCCGCGGCGGGCATCCCGTTCTTCGCGCTCTCGCTGACGGCCTGCGTCATCATTTGGGTGAAGTCGCTGGAGCCGCACTGGTTCTCCACGATGTACGGCGTGTGGTTCTTCGCCGACTGCGCGCGCGTGGCGTTGTGCCTGGGCCTGATCCTCACGATCTGGCTGTGGTGCCGCGGAGACTACAAGGGCATCCTGAACGACAACCACCTGCACTCGATCGGACAGCTGATGCTGGCGTTCACGGTGTTCTGGGCGTACATCAGCTTCTCGCAGTACTTCCTGATCTGGAACGCCAACGTGCCGGAGGAGACCTTCTGGTATAACATCCGTGAATACGGCGACTGGTGGTACGTGAGCCTGTTCCTGGTGTTCGGAAACTTCCTGGCGCCGTTCCTGGTGCTGCTGCTGTACCCGGTGAAGGTGAACAAGAAGGTGTTCCCCTGGGTGGGCATCTTCATCGCGTTCGTCGTTCTCGTGGACATCTGCTACAACGCGCTTCCCTCGCGCCTGATGTCGACGGGCAATCCGCTGCCGTTCTTCAGCATCAACCTGGTCTGGGTGGTCGCGGCCGTGATCGGCATGGGCGGCATCTGCGCCTGGTCGTACCTGAAGAGCTTCTCGACCACGAAACTCATCCCGATCCGCGATCCCCGCATCGCCGAGTGTCTGACCTACCACAAGCCCAATGCCGACTGAACCCGCCTCCCCGCTGCCCGTCTCCCGACTGGGCCTCACCGCGGTCCTCGCCGGATGCGCGCTGTTCCTGGTGCTGGTGCTGTTCCTGCACCACAAGCCCGCGCCGGTGCAGCCGGACCTCACGAACGTGCCCGCGGCCGACCGCTGGAAAATGACCGACGAGGGTCGCATGGAGTATCTCTCCAAGATCCGCGCCGAGCAGGACCGCATGGCCGAGACCTACGGCTGGGTCGACCAGAGCAAGGGCGTCGTGCGCCTCCCGATCGAGCGCGCGATGGAGCTGACGCTCCGCGACATCAACGCCCAGCGGCACGACTCCCGCTGATCCCTCCCTCCGACGCCGGAACCGATCCGCACCCACATCGATGACTGCAACCGCATCCACAGCTTCTCCGGTACCCGCCACGGCCGATGTCCGGCCCGTCGACACGACGGCGCGCGGGGCGCTGCTTCTCCAACTCACCTTCGCGCTGCTCTGGCTTCTCGCGGGGGGCACCTTCGCGCTGATCCATTCGATCCAGCTGCACACGCCGCTGTTTTTTGCGGACTTTTCGTGGTTCACGTTTGGCCGCGTCCAGGCGGTCATGGAGACCTCGCTGCTCTACGGCTGGGTTGCCAACGCGGGATTTGCCGCGTCGCTCTGGCTGCTGGGCCGCCTCGGCGGCGCGCCTGCCCGGGGCGTGGGCCTGACGGTCGTCGCCACCGTGTTCTGGAATATCGGCGTGGCGCTGGCGGTGATTCTCCTGATTGCCGGCAACCTGACGGGCAATGCGCTAGTGCAGCTCCCGCTCGGTTCCCTGCCGCTGCTGCTGATCTCCTCCGCGATCGCGGCGTCCTCGGCAGTCTATGCCTGGGCCGATCGCCGGAACCGCGAGACTTATGCGACGCAGTGGTATGCGGCGCTAGCGAGCTTTGTCCTTCCCTGGTTCCTGTCGGTGGCGCTGACGATGCTCGCGCTCGCGCCGGACAACGGCGTGGCCGAGACGGTGGCCGCCACCTGGACCGGCCAGGGACTGCTGCTGCTGTGGCTCGCGCCGCTCGCGCTGGCCGCGCTCTATTACCTTTACCCGAAGGCGACCGGCCGCGAGGTGCCTTGTTATTCGTTGGCGAAGGCCGGCTTTTGGCTGCTTGTGGTGTTCGGTCCCTGGGCCGGCACGCGCGAGCTGGTCGGCGGACCGTTCCCCGCGTGGATTCCCGCGCTCGGCGTGGCGGCCTCCATCGTCCTGCTGGTTCACTACGCGATCATCGCGGTGAATCTCGGGCCGGTGATCGGCCAGTTCTTCGGGCGCAGCAATGCGCTGCGCTTCGGCGCGCTGTCGGTCTTCTTCTACCTGGTGCTGGGAGTGGCCGGCCTGGTCTGCTCGCTGTTCCCGCTCGTTCCGTGGCTGCAGTTCACCTACGTGAGCGAGGCCCGCACGCTGTTGATGATCCTCGGCGTCTTCGCTCCGGCCATGTTCGCCGCGATCTACTTCCTCGTGCCGCGGGCGACGGGCAAGCCCTGGGCTGCACAGGGATTGATCACGCAGCATTTCCGTTTTTGGGCGCTGGGCGTGCTGCTCATCGCCGTCGGCTTCGTCGGCGCCGGGCTCCAGCAGTCGACCCTGTTCTTCGCCCCGAACATCCAGTTCACGCAGATCGATCCCACCCTGAAGGTATGGCTGTTGCTGACGTCTGCGGGCCTGGGCCTGCAGCTGATCGGCACCGTCTTCCTCCTGGTGAACCTGGGATATCAGATCGCGCCCGGAGCCTCCACGCTCGAGGGCGGCAACTCGTAACCCTTTGACGAACGAGACATGAAAAACGGAGCGCTCTTCTTCCTCGGCGTATTCGGCGCCATCGCCCTCTCATGGGGCGGCGTGGTGCTGGCGTCGAGCCACCAGATTTCGAAGATCCAGCCCTACTACGACACGCTTGAAAGCCAGTTCTATCCCTACAAGCAGGCGGGCATCGCCGCAGAGGGTGAGCAGGTGTACAAGAGCATGGGTTGTGCGGCCTGTCATACGCAGGAGGTCCGAAGGCCGGGTCTCGGCTACGACGACCTGCGCGGCTGGGGCAAGCGCCAGAGTGTGGCGCGCGACTACATTTACGAGAGCACGCCCCCGCTGGGCGAGCTGCGCCGTGGCCCGGATCTGACCAATTTTGGCCCCCGCGCCGTCAAGCTCGGTCTGGACGAGACGCACCTGCTGACCCAGCTCTACCTCGGTAGCGCCGGCATGCCGCCGTACCGCTTCCTCTTCGAACGCCAGAAGGTCATCGGCGAACCGCTTTCGACCGCCTTGCCGATCAATGCCGGTCCCGGATACCAGATCATCCCGAGCTACCATGCGAAGGCGCTCGTCGCCTATCTGCTGAGCCTCAAGCAGGATTACGTCTATCCTGAGGCCCAGCCGCTGGAACCCGCGAAGGAGGGCACCAATTAACATGAGCCAGAACCCTTCCAACAACCCCCGTCAGGAGGCTGCTGCGCAGACCGACGACGCGCTTCTTTCGAAGTATGTCCCGGCCGGTGAAAAGGGCGCTGTCCGCGGATCCGGCCTTCCGGGCGCGATCTCGGTGCTCTTTTCGTTCCTGCTCTGCTTTGCGGGCATTTACCTGGATCGCTACGCAGGCGACTTCTCGGCCAAGGTTTACAACGAGAACTCCCGCGCCTACGCCGCCTCGGCGGTTCCGGCCGCGCCCAAGGCCTTCGACATGGTCGCGTACGGCAAGAAGCAGTTCATGTCCGCGTGCGTGAACTGCCACCAGGCCACGGGCCTCGGCGTCCCCGGCGTCTATCCTCCGCTCGCCGGTTCTGACATCGCGCAGGGCGACGAACAGCACCTGATCCGCATCGTGCTCTTCGGCCTCACCGGCCCAGTCACGGTCAAGGGCGTCACCTTCCCCGGTGTCGTTCAGATGCCGGCCTTCGGCGAAGTCCCGGGCGGCGGGTACAAGTGGACCGACAAGCAGATCGCCGCAGTGCTGACCTTCGTGCGTCAGGAATGGGGCAACAAGGCTCCCGCCGTCGCCGAAGCCACGGTCACCCAGATCCGCAAGTCGGTGAATCGCGACAAGCCCTGGACGATTCCCGAGCTGATGAAGGTCAAGTAACCGGCCCTCCCAGGATTGTTTTTCCGGCCCGCGACGCTGTGAGTGTCGCGGGCCTTTTTTCGCCTCTGGACCAGGGCGTCGCGCGAAGTGCGCGCCACTCTGGAAACTACGTACAAACATAGGTAAAGTTAGAGCTGTCCGCTCCGACCCCGGAAATCATGCTCGCGCCCATGTTTCGTGACACGACAGCATCTGAGCCAAGGACCCTCGTAGTCACAGCCCCCCCTCTGCCTATGAACAAAGTCCAGGAGTCCGACTCACCCTCTCGGATCGAGGTCCTCGACACCCGACATATTGCCCAGCTGCAATCCCTGAAAGTCAGCGGCAAGACGACGCTGTTTAACGAGCTTTCCCTGATATTCCGGAAGGAGGCGCCGGCCCGGATGACCCACCTGCGCGAAGCGATCCGCGCGCACGACGCCAGCGAGGTCGCCAAGCTCAGCCACGGGTTCGTGGGAAGCCTGGCAAGCCTGGGGGCGCGCCAGATGCAGGCGCTGGTCAAGTCGCTGGAACTCGCGGCCTCGGCCGACGACTGGCCCGCGATCACCGTTTGCCTGGAGCAGGTGGAGCAGGCCTGGAAGCGCCTGCAACGGGCCCTCGAGGAGCATGATCAGGGAGCGGAGGCATGAAGGCGTTGGTGGTCGACGACGATCCGATTGTTCGATGCGTGGTCCGGGCGCTCCTGGCCGACGCGGGTTACGACGTGCGCTGCTGTTGCGACGGCGAAGAGGCGTGGCGTGTGCAGAGTGAATTTTGCGCGAGCCTGATTGTCAGCGACTGGATGATGCCCGTGACGGATGGCCTGCAGCTGTGCAGCCGCATCCGATCAACCGGCGGCGACTCCGTCTATTTTCTCCTGATTTCGAGCAATCTTGGGGCACCGCAGAGCAAGCAGCGGGCCTATGAGGCGGGCGTCGACGACCTGCTTGAAAAGCCGGTGCTTCCGGCCGCGCTTGCGGAGCATCTGCGCCGCGCGAAGGTGGCGATGCTGCACCAGGGCGGCGAGAACTGAGGGCCGCAGCCGAAGCGGACCGACCCATCGGGTTGGGACCCAGCGTGGCCGAGCCGCAACCAAGCCACCCGAAGGTATTGGACACGAGATGCGCAAAAAGGCGCCAGCGGTATCGGTTCTAGACGAGGCGCGCTTATAGGCGCATGTAGCCTAAAGCCGGCGCCCCTGAAACTTCGTGTTTTTCGTGGCGATTCCCTCGGAAAGTCGACGGGCCACTGGGGTTCATTGCACCACCGCGCGGTCGCGCTCGGTCTTGAGCCGGAGCTGGCCGCAGGCGGCGTCGATATCGTGGCCCTTCTCGCGTCGCAGGGTCACGGATACGCGCGCCTCCTCGAGGATGCGGACGAAACGCTCCTGGCGCGCGAGACTGGGGCGTTTCCACGGCAGGCCCTCGACCGAGTTGTAGGGGATGAGGTTGACGTGGGCGTGGAGGTCGCGGGCGATCTCGGAGAGTTTCACGGCCTGGTCGAGGGCGTCGTTCACATCCTCGATGAGGATGAACTCGAGGGTGACCATCCGTCCGTGGTTTTCCGAGAAGGCGCGGATGGCCGGGATCAGTTTCTCGAGCGGGTATGCCTTGTTGACGGGCATGATCCGGTCGCGGACCTCGTCGGTGGCGCCGTGCAGGGAGATCGCGAGGCGGAAGCCGAGGGGCACGTCGGCGAGCTTGAGTATCTTCGGGACGAGTCCGCTGGTGGAGACTGTGATGCGCCGCGCTCCGAAGCCCAGGCCCCATTCGGCGTTGAGGATCGTGAGGGCGCGGATGAGGGCGTCGTAATTGGCGAGCGGTTCGCCCATGCCCATGACGACGATGTTGTCGAATGAGGCCAGCTCCGAGCGCGCCCGCTGGGTGCGCGCGTCCTCGCGATAGCAGACCTGGAGGAGCTGGGCGACGATTTCGCCGGCGGAGAGGTCGCGCTTGAGTCCGGCCAGGCCGCTGGCGCAGAAGGCGCAGGCCATCGCGCAGCCGACCTGGGTCGAGATGCAGATCGTCTTTCGGGAGTGCTCGAGTCCGACCCCATCCTGAGGCGCGCGGATGATCACGGTCTCAATCAGGGACTGGTCGCGGAGCTCCAGCAGGAGCTTGTCGGTGATGTCGAGCGACTGCTTGCCCAGCACGAGCGTGGCGGGGCTCAGGTCGAAGGTGTCCGCGAGCCAGGCGCGCAGGGACTTCGGGAGGTTGCTCATGTCGTCCCAGGAACGGGCGCGCTTCTTGTAGATCCATTCGAGGATCTGGCGTGCGCGAAAGGCCGGTTCGCCCTGCTCCTTCAGGCGGAGGGTAAGCGAATCAAGGGTCTCTCCCGTGAGGGGCGGCTTCTCTGGCTCGAACTTCATCCTGGATGATACGGTTGGGTTTGATTCACAGGGCACAGAGGACACGGAGAAAGGCAACCACGGGGACGCATCCGGTCCGATTTCCACGGAGGTCCCAATCCGCCTGTCCCTCGGCGTTCAGGCGACGCGCCCGGCGAGGGGCTCCGCAACCGCCGCGGTGCATGGGAGCGTCGCGGGTGACACGTCCGGCGCTGCGGGCGATTGGATTCGAATTTGACCACCCTAGGCGAACGGCAAACAGGGGGTCTTTTGTTAATTGTTATGTAATCTGTAAATAACAGGAGGATGGAAGCGACTTGAGCGGAATGGCTTGGACACGGAACGATTTTGAAGTAATGTAACATCAATATCAGGTTAACAATCGCGTGAAAGAAGCTGTTGATAAATATGATAGTGATCATTCGTGGCATCCGTACACGCAGATGCGCGAGTATCTGGATGGCGACCGGCTTCACGTGGTGCGGGGGGAGGGCTGCTGGCTGGAGGACGGGGAGGGGCGGCGGTATCTGGACGGGAATGCGTCGGTTTGGACGAACGTCCATGGGCATGCAGATCGTGAACTGGACGAGGCGCTGCGGGACCAGCTGGGGCGCCTGGCGCATGCGACGATGTTGGGATTGAACCACGAGGTGGCGGCGCGCCTTGCCGCGGAGCTGGCGGGGCTCACAGCCGGGCGGTTGCCCCGGGTCTTCTTTTCGGACTGTGGCGCGATGGCCGTCGAAGTGGCGGTCAAGCTGTCGCTTCAGAGCTGGCAGCTGTCGGGACACGGGGAGCGGCGCCGGATCGTCGCGATGGAGCACGGGTATCACGGCGACAGTTTTGGCACGATGGCGCTGGGCGGGGCGCAGGGGT
>JAJXYI010000328.1:0-3946 GCA_021780625.1 bacterium
ACACGTACTGATAGAAAACGTGGCGCTCCGCCGCGCGGCGGGCCGACTCGGTCATGCTCTCACGGATACCCGCCGACCACCGCCGGAACGACTCCGGCCAGGACGTCCACGAGACGCCGCCAAACGCGTCCTTGAGCGCCATGAAATCGGCGAACGGCTCCAGCCATTCGCGGTTGCGCAGCCGGAATTCCGACAGCGAACCCAGCGCGCCGACCGAGTCTCGTCCTGACGCCTGGAAACGGTCCTGCGCCTTCGCCAGCACGGGCCAGAATCGTTCGTAGAGCCGGCCGTAGTCCACCCGATCCTGGTCAACCCGGCCGAGCTCCTCGACCTCGCCCTCGGCCAGCAGGCCCTCGGCCACCAGCTCGCCCAGGTCGATGAAATACGGATTGCCCGCGCGGCCCGAGAACAGCTGGTACGGCGAGTCGCCATAGCCGGTCGGCCCGATCGGGCAGATCTGCCAGTGCCGCACCCCGGCCGCGCCGAGAAAATCGACAAAACGCCGGGCGCCATCGCCGAGGTTTCCAATGCCGAAGCGGCCCGGAAGTGTGGAAATGTGGGCAAGCACGCCGGCGCTCCGCGTGTCGAGCCAGGTCGAAGGATGGGCTGCGTCCATGGGCTTGTCTGTCATCTGAGTTCGATCGTGTGGGCCGCCGAGTCGTCGGGCAGGCGCACGGTGGTCCCGTCCACCGAAGGCCACCAATCCACCCGGCCGGCCTTGCCGCCGGCCACGGCGGCGCCGTCGAGCATGAGGGAGCCGGCCTTGAATCCATGGACGACCACCTCGAAGTTGCGCGCGCTTGGCTTGAACGGCCCCTCGGGCGCCGCGAGGTTCACCCGGTAGCCTGCTCCGTCGCGGGCGCACGTGATGCGCGTCCGCCGGCTCATGCCATGCTGATAATTCGTGCTGATGCCATCGTCCTCGTAAAGCAGGCCGCGGGCCGCGCCGCCGGCGTCCGGATAGACGTCGAAGCGAATCGGATCCCAGGGCTTCTGGCCGACGAAGTCCATCGACTCGGTCGACGGCACCACGCTTCCGCCGTGCACGTACAGCGGCACCCGGTCGAGCGGGACCTCGACCGCGATCGTCTGGCCCCCGGCCACGCGCGCCCCGGTCCAGAAGTCGTACCAGGTGCCGGCCGGCAGGTAGAGCTCGCGCTCGCGCTGGGCCGGCCGGAGCACGGGCGCCGCGAGCAGCGCGCCTCCGACCATGAATTCGTCGTCGACGGTGATCAGGTTCTCGTCGTCCTGGAAGTTGAGCAGCAGCGGCCGGAAGAACGGCACGCCCGTGCGGTGCGCGTTCTCGAGCACCGTGTAGAGGTAGGGCATGAGCCTGTACCGGAGTTTCAGATACTTCCTCACGATCCCCTCGGCGTACGAGCCGAACCGCCAGGGTTCGTGGTCGTAGTCGTCGATCGCCGCGTGGTTGCGGCACAGCGGCACCAGGAACGCGAGCTCGTAGCTGCGCGCCAGCATCTCGGCATTGGAACGGCCGATGAAGCCCGGCACGTCCGAGCCCACGAAGGGCTCGCCCGAAAGACCGAGCGACGCGAACATCGGGATGTTCAGGCGCAGCGACGACCACGTCGCATTGTTGTCGCCCGTCCACATGGTCGCGTAGCGCTGGACGCCGGCATAACCCGCGCGCGTCAGGATGAAGGGCCGGGTGCCCGGGGCATTGCGCTCGATGCCCTCGAAGGTCGCGCGGTCCATGTTCAACGCGAAGGTGTTCCGGTTGGAGTCGTACGAGGTCTGGTGCCCCGGCTCGCCGAACATGACGTCCTTCTGGCTCGCACCGCTCTTGTCGATGAAGTCGGACGGTTCGTTCATGTCGTTCCAGAAGCCGGCGACGCCCTCGTCGAGAAAGCGCTTGTGCAGGTCGCCCCACCAGCGGCGCGCATCGGGCCGGGTGTAATCGACGAAGACCGCCTTGCCCGGCCAGACTTCGCCGATGTAGAGCCGGCCGTCGCGCCGCCGCAGGAAGTAGTCGTGCTTCAGGCCCTCGTCGAAGACGTAGTACCGCCCGGCCTGGGATCCCCGGTCGGGCTCGGCGGCCACCGGCGGGGCGTTCTCAGCCGGCGGCTGGTACTTGACCCCGGGGTCGACGATCGTGACGACCTTCACGCCCATGCCGCGCAGGCTCGTCAGCATGGACTTGGGGTCGGGAAAGCGCCTCGGGTCCCACGTGAACGAGCGAAAGCCGTTCATGTAGTGGATATCCAGGTACAGGACGTCGAGGGGAAGGTCGTGCGCGCGGTAGGTCTTCGCGATCTGCTCGACCATGGTGTCGGGATAATAGCTGTAGCGGCTCTGCTGGTTGCCCAGGGCCCAGAGTGGCGGGAGGGGCATATGCCCCGTCAGGTCGGCATAGCGGCCGAGGATCCCCTTCATCGAGGGGCCCGCAAAAAAGTAGTAATTGATGTCGCCGCCCTCCACCGAGTAGCCGGCGTATTCCTGGCCCGTGTGGCCGAAGTCGAAATGGCTGCGGCGGGGATTGTCGTAGAACAGGCCGTAGGCCCGCCCCTTCTCCCAGCCGATGTAGAAGGGAATGCTCTGGTAGAGCGGGTCGGTGCCCTCCTTGTATCCTGGGGTGTCGGAATTCCACAGCGTGAACTCCCCCCGGCGGCGGTCCAGCGGGGCCGCCTTCTCGCCAAGCCCGAAGAAATGTTCGTCGAGCCCGAGGCGCTTGTACACGGCGACGACGCCCGAGGCCGCATCCCGGGCCATGGGCCGCTCGTCGGCGTTGATGAGCGCGCCGGTCGCCCGGTCCCTGAAGTCAATCAGGAACGGACTCCGGTGCACGACCACCTCGACCGCCGAGGTTGAAACCACGACCAAATCGGCCGTCTCGGACAGGTTCCACGGACAGGACGGCCAGCGCTCGCGGGCGATCGCCCACGAGGCGTCGGGACCGTCAGCCTGTCCGGCGAAGACCGCGCGCACCCGGATGAGATCCGGAGCCAGCACGCTGATCCAGGCCCGCGAACCGTCCGCACAGGTGAGCTCCACCCCGGAGGGGGTGCGCTCCGCCTTCGCGACGGCTCCGATCTCCCGCGGCGCCGCGGCGTGCGCGATGCTTGGATACACCGCGAACGGGACGAACGCGCAGACGAATCGGCGCAAGAGTTGGACGAGCTTGTGTGACATCACGTGCGGTCATCGAGTCGGCGGGCCGGGGTCCCGCCCTGACGCGGCCGCCTGGAACCGTAGGCGGCCGCGTTCTCCTGGCCGGATGCGGTTGGCATCCGGCCCCCCTGAATCGAATCAGAACTGGTAACCGAAGCCGGCCGAGTAGGAGGCGCCGTACTTCTGGTAGTTCATCACCTGGCGCGGATCGCCATTGTTGAAGGTCACGAGCGGCTCGTTGTTCAGGTTGTAGCCCTGGACGAAGAGCGACAGGCCCTTGAGCGCGCCGTTCTTGAACGAGTAGCTGATTTGCGCGTCCACGACCTTCTCGGGCTGGGCGAGCGAGTAGCCGCCGCCAGGCGTGGCGTCGCCGGAGGGATTCGGCGGGCCGAAGGTCGTGATGTACTCACGAGCGGACGAACGATAGCGCTCGCTGATGCGGAACGAGAAGCCGCTGTGTTCGTAGTAGAAGGTCACGTTGCCGACCTGGCGGGACAGTCCGGCGATGGGAGCCGTGCCGTTGCCGGGGCCCCAGGGCTGGATCGAGCTGTCGGTGTAGGCACCGCTCAGGACGATGCCGAAGCCATGCACCGCGCCGCCAGAGATCAGCTCGCTGGGAAGCGAGAGGGTGAACTCGAGGCCGCGGACATTGCCGCCGGAACCGTTGACCGGCGAGGACGTGATGCCCTCGTTGAGCAGCGGGGTCGGCCCGCCACCCGTCGGATAGCCGTTGAAGTTGCTGAGCGTATTCTGGTTGTAGATGTAGGTCAGCAGCTTCTTGTCGAACGCGGCCAGCGAGACGTAGCCCATGTTGTCCTTG
>JAJXYI010000328.1:3956-7031 GCA_021780625.1 bacterium
GACGGATCGCGGGGTTGCCGGAACCGCCACCCCAGGGGCTGTGATTGAGGTCCGAGGACGTGGCCAGGGTCGGATCATAGCTGTAGTTGCGGGAGGCACGCATGTCATACATGCGCGGGCGGGCTTCCTGGCGGGCAAGGCTGAAGCGGACAAAGGTGCGCTCGGCCGGCTTGAACACGAGGTTCAGGCTGGGATCGAAGTTCGTGTACTTCGCGCCACCCGAAACCGGAAGCACCGTGGAGGTGCCGCTGAGAGCGGAGAGGCCCGCGGACGACTGGTCGGTATAGTTGAGCTGGAAGCCCACGTTGCCGGTGACCGGCATCCAACCGATCTTACCCTTCAGATCGAACTGGGTGTAGAACGTCGAGATCTTCTCCCAGATCTTGAAGTTGTCGCCGACGAAGCTGCCGAGGTTCGTGTTCGGGTAGAAGCCGTACACGCCGCTGTAGTAGGCCGCGTTCGGATCGTAGGCATAGATGCCCTTCAGGCCGAGGAAGCTCATGTCGGTCGTGCCGATGATCGGGGGCAACGCGGCGGTGGACTGGCCGCTCGACGGATAGATGTAGCCGGTCGGATCCTGGCCGGCGCGCTTGTAGCGGTCGGTGTAGCTCAGGCCGACTTCGACGTCCTTGAAGCCCTTCCACGTCAGGTTGTGGGTGGTCGAGGCCCTGAACTGGCCGAGCTCATCCTTCGACTGGAAGAACTTGAGGTAGCCAACCATGCCGCCGCCGGGCACATAGCTCGGGCCCCAGCCCTGCGGATCGGTGATCTTGAACAGGCTCGTGTTCGTGTAGTCGATCGTCGAGGTGATCGTCGGGATCTGGCCCGGATTCTCGGTGATCGTCATCGTGTCGGTCGGGCCAAACGGAGTCTGGCGCCAGCTCAGGCCGGAGTAGGTCTCCAGATTCTCGTCGCTGCGCGAAACGCGGGAATAACCGGCGCTGAAGTCCAGCGGCCACTCGGAGGTCTGGGCCAGCTGGAGATTCCAGTCGACCGAGGAGAGGTTGTCCGTGCGGACAAAGGTGTCGTTGCGGATGACCGGCATGACGTTCGCGAGGGTCGCCTTGGTGATCAGGCCGTTGGTGACCGTGTAGCCGGGCTGCAGCTGGGCCGAGCTCCAGAACGCGAGCGGGATCTCCATGCCGCGCAGCAGCTGGTTCTCCTTGAAGTTCGTGTGGTAGAAATCGACCGTGCTGTGGACGTTCTCGTTCGGCTTGTATTCGAGCGTTCCCATGAAGGCGTTGCGGTCCAGCACGCTCGTGCGCACGTAGGACTTGGTGCCGCCCATCACGTAGTTGCCGCTGGAGTCCTGGGGATAGCCCCAGGCCTGGAACTGTTCGCCCTCATAGGGCGTGCTCGTGTGGGCGAAGCCCAGCGAGATGCCGATCTTGTTGTTGTCGAACTGGTCGATGTACGAGACGTGGTAGTGCTCGCCATCCTTCTTCAGGCCCGGCGTGAGCCGCGGCAGCTGGGTCCAGTCGTAATAGGCACCCACGGACACCTTCCGCGTTCCAACCGCGAGAGGCTTCACCGTCTGGAGGTCGACCGTGCCGGCCAGACCCTGGCCGATGATGTCGGCGGAGGCGGTCTTGTACACGATGACGCCCGACAGAAGCTCGGCCGGATACTGGTCGAACTCGACGCCGCGGTTGTCGTTCGTGGTGACCTGCTGCAGACCGTTCAGCGTGGCCGTGCTGAAATCGGGTCCGAGGCCGCGGATGCTGATCTGCTGGCTTCGGCCGTTCGTGCGTTGGGTCGTGATGCCGGTCAGACGCGTCAGCGAGTCGGCGATGCTGATGTCGGGCAGCTTGCCGATGTCCTCGGCAGCGATGACTTCAGTGATGGTTTGGATGCGCTCCTTGGTTTCAGCGGCAGCGGCGAGGCTGCCGGCGAACCCGCCCGTCACGCGGTAGGTGTCGAGCACGACCGTGCCGTCGGAATCGTCCGAGGAGTTGGCGGCCTTCGTGGAGGCCTTTGTCTTCTGTACGGGAGCCGAGGCGTCTGCCTTGGCGTTGGCGGTATCATCCGCGGGGGCGGTTTGAGCGAAGCTCAGCTGGCCGGCGGCCAGCGCAACCAGACTGAGGGCCATGGGCCGAATCCAGCTCAGGCTCGTCTGGCGGTGGGGACTATCGGTATGCATGTTGGGTTGGCGTTTCACTAGCACATTTGGACTTAAGGCCCAGGCGACCACTGATTGCAGCCGGCCGAACCGTCGTTCGTAGTTGGGAGAGGGGATAACAATGCGGAGCACTCACGCACCCCGCGATGGAGGCCACATTCAGTCCCCGCCTCCGCCCCCGCGACCCGCAAGGCGCAAAAAAATCCGAGATGGGTTGGACGATTCTTGGATCGCGGCACGATCCGAGGTCCGTGCAAATTTACGGCGAAAAAACCCCTCCAAGAATTCTCCTGCCGGCCTATGATTTTCACTCCGCCGCCCTTTTGACCTCCGCCGACATCGCCTGCATCACTACCCCATCATGGCAATTCCCCACGCCCAAACGGCCCGCTCGCACGGCCTGCGGCACACCGCCAGGTTTCTCGCCGCCTGCGCCGCGGCCAGCCTCCTGTTCTCGCCCTCCCCCGCATCCGCACGCCCGGACCCGGACACACCCGACTGGTGGACGCACGCCACCTTCTACGAGATCTTCGTCCGTTCCTTCGCCGACGCAGCCCACGGCCCGCTCGCACGCGACGGCAAGGGCGACCTCCAGGGCCTCATCGACCACCTCGACTACCTAAATGACGGCAATCCCGCTTCCGAAAAATCGCTCGGCGTCACCGCTCTCTGGCTCATGCCCGTCCAGCCATCGCCCAGCTACCACGGCTATGATGTCACGAACTACCGCGCCGTGAATCCGGATTACGGAGACGGGGCGCTCATGCGGCGCCTCGTGCGGGAGGCGCACCGCAGGGGAATGCGGGTCATCGTCGATTTTGTGCTCAACCACGCCTCCTCCGAACACCCGCTCTTCCGCCAGGCGCTCGCGAGCCCCGGCTCGCCTGCGCGCGCGATGTTCCGCTTCGCGAAGGCGCCGGAGCAGGCGGCCGGCCCCTGGGGCGAGACCGTGTGGC
>JAJXYI010000158.1 GCA_021780625.1 bacterium
CACCAGGAAGTCCGTCGTCCAGTAGCCAAACGAGATCACGAAGCCCAGGCCGAACACGATGCCCACCCATTGGATGCCCATCGGGTTGTCCTGAAAGTTGCCCAGCGTGCTCCACATGTGCAGGTAAGTCGCACCGTGCGTCAGGTTGTGGACGATACGATCCTTCAGGCCGGACCAGCCGCCGGTTTCCGTCAGTCCGACGATCGGAATCACCAGCGCGCCCAGCCAGATCAGGAAGAACTGCAGCACTTCGTTGAAGATCGCGGAGGTCAGGCCGCCGAGGGCCACGTAGATCGCAACCGTGATCGACGACACCCAGATCGAGAAGTGGAGATTCCACCCGAGCACGACCTGCATCACCGCCGCCATCGCGTACATGTTGATGCCCGACATGAGCACCGTCATGAACGCAAAACACACGCCGCCCACCGCGCGGGTCGACTCGCCGTAACGAAGTTTCAAATACCCGGGCACCGAGTGCGTACGGGATATATAATAGAACGGCATCATCACCAGACCGAGGAACACCATCGCCGGGATCGCCCCGATCCAGTACCAGTGCGCCGCAAGGATGCCATACTCGTACGCGCTCGCCGCCCAGCCCATCAGCTCCAAGGCGCCGAGGTTGGCCGCAAGGAAGCTCAGGCCAGCCACCCACGCCGTCATGCTCCGGCCCGCGAGGAAGAAGTCCTCTCCCGTGCTTGTTCGGCCTTTCAGGTACCAGCCGATGCCAAGCACGGCCAGGAAGTAGATGACGACCATGGATATGTCCAAGCCGGACATCCTGATCAATGAGGTTTCGGCAAGAAACACCAGGAGTGTGTTATGCATAGGGGAGAGGGGTCCTTCGAAGTAGGGCCATAAAATTCGAGTGTCAAACGGCCCTTCTAGTGAAGTCCAATTACCGTAACATGCGGCTGATCCCCAGGCCGCCTCGGCTCCGCTTCTCCTTGCCTGCCGCGCCAACCTCCGGCGCCGCTCCTGACCTTGTCCGCCTACGCGATCCGCACCGCGCCCGGAGCGCTTCAGCCCACCGCCACCGGCAGGCGCTGCGGCTCCTTGCGCTCCCGTTCCGCTTCGCAGACGGGTGAACCGCGTTCGAGTTCGCGGCATATCCGCGGCCGGCCCTCGTAGATCGTGCAGAAATACACAGGCGCCCCGTCCACTCCCCGGCGCAGCTCGAGGGCCGCGCAGTGTCCGTCCTTCATCCGCAAATACGCGCGGTTCCCAACGAACCGCGCCCAGCGCTCGGCCTCGTCTCCCAACCGGGCCCAATCCTCACCCGTCACGCGGACATACGTGTCGAGCGTCGAGAAGCAGCAAAGCCCGCAGCGCAGGCAGTCGTTTGACATAGGCCTTCGACCCAGGCCCCTCCCCCAGCCCGAGGCGCCAAGTCCGAAGACAACGAGACCTAGCCGCAGTCCTGACGGCCAACAATCCCAATCCGGCATCGGCCGGCCCTCCGAGCTCCGCCACCCCGCGATGCGGTACGATACAGCCTATTCGATGTCGACGTAATAGCCCGTCACATCGAGCTGCGCATCGCCGGGACTCCGGAAGACCTCCGTGCCAAACTGGATGCCAGAAAGCTGCTGGTGCGAGGGCATGAGCCCCGCGTCCACCAGATGGTCGATGAAGGACTTCAGGTTGAGCGTCCAGGCGGAGGTGTTGGAGACGCGAACAAACGAAAACACCTTCCAGCCGATGTCGCCTACTGATAGCTCGTAGTCGGCCCCGTCGATACGCACGGTGCCCACCCGCTTTCCCAGCGGACCCGCGCCGCCGAAGCGGTTCGTCCAGATCATGAGTTCATCAGAGGGAATCTTCTGATCCGCGATCTTCCCGGGGCGATGAAACCAGAGATCGTAGGCGACATTCTGAACGCCCGGATTGTGGACCACGACCGAGGCTCCGCTCACCACGCGACGCAACGTCGAGACCGTCCTCGGAAGCCGTCCGTCGGGCGACGTGAGTCCCCACTGCCAGCCGGTGACCACACTCGGGTAACATTTCACCGCATACGGATCGGAACCCACCGGCCAGTTGTAGCGGACATCCCACGAGATCCGCTTCCCCGCCTTCACCACGTCGATCAGCTGCCAGCCCTTCGGCGACTTGGCCTTGCCCCAGTCGTTGTTGTTCAGCACGTACCCCGACACCACCCGCGACTTTCCCTGCGCGATCGGACCGGAGTCCCCGTCGGCCCGCGTTGCACGAGCGAGGGGGAGTGCGCACAAGAGGAATATGGTTACGAGAATTAGACGGGAGGAGCGCATGGAGGAAAGTCACCCAGACTCCCTCCCCGCCGGACGCGACTCAATGATTTTACGCTAAACCATCAAAACTGATGACAAACGTGACGCGCGTGGCGAGGGGTCAGGGCGTGTCTCCAATCCGCCCAAGGTCCTCGATCAGGCTCGGCCCCGTCGGATGCCAGTTCAGTTTCCTTCGGGTCTTTTCGCTCGATGCCGCAATGTCGTGCCCAGCGAACATCGCGAACGTCCCGAAATAGGCCTGCGCCTCCTCGGCCGGAATGAATTTAACCGGCATTCTCAGCGCCGCACCAATGGTCTCGGCAATGTCCTTCTGCGTGACGCCTTCTTCGGCGACCGCATGATAGGTCGCGCCGGCTTCGTTCGCCTCCAGCGCCAGCCGATACAGTCGCGCCACATCTGACACATGCGCCGCCGCCCAGCGGTTGTGCCCCTCTCCCACGTACGCCATTGTCCCCTGCGCTTTCGCCAGCGCGACGAAATAGGTGACGAGCCCCTGTCTCCGCGTGTCGTGAACCTGGGGAAGCCTCACGACCGAGGCGCGGACTCCCTTCGGGATCAGTGCAAACGCCGTCTGCTCCGACACACGCGGGAACGGGTAATCGGGCGGGACGCCATGGTCCTCCGTCACCACCTGACCGGGCCACGCCAATCCGGGAATCCCAGCCGTCACGAGCAGCAACTTGCCCGAGCCGGCCATCGCCGCTCCCAGCACCGCGATGGCGCGCCTATCGACGTCGCAGTTTTCCACGAACTTCGAGAAATCATGAATGAACGCCAGGTGGATGACGGCCTCCGTCGAAACCGCCCCCTCCCGCAGGACGCCGTGGTCGGCCAGCGAACCGCGCAACACCTCCGCGCCCGCAGCCGCCAACACGGCCGCTCCCTCCTCCGATCGCGCCAGGCCAAGGACCCGATGGCCCGCCGCAAGCAGTTCTTTGACGACGGCCAGACCGATGAATCCAGTGGCTCCGGTGACAAATACGCGCATGACAATAGTCTCCTTTGAATGGTTTGTGATTTGAATTTTCTCCCGAGGGACCGTGCTCGTTATATACCTGTTTCGAGCCGGGATGAAGTAGTGACCTTATACCGGTATACCAACTAACAGGCAGACGATGGCCACCAACGACGACAACCCGCTGGGCAATTACCTGAAGTCGCGTCGCGCGAAGCTCGACCCCGCCGCGTTTGGCTTTTCGGCGACCCGCCGTCGCACGCCCGGACTCCGGCGCGAGGAGGTCGCCCAACGCGCCCACGTCAGCGCAACCTGGTACACCTGGCTCGAACAGGGCCGCGGCGGCGCTCCCTCTGCCGACGTGTTGGACCGCCTCGCCCGCGCGCTCAACCTCACCGAGGTCGAGCGCGAGCACCTCTTCCTGCTCGCCCAGGGTCGTCCCCCGGAAGTGCGCTACCGAGCCGCCGAGCCTGTCGCGCCGCGTCTTCAACATGTACTCGACTCACTGGAGTACACCCCGGCCTTCGTGAAGACCGCGACCTGGGACATCCTCGCCTGGAATCGCGCCGCAGCAGCCGTGTTCACCGATTACGGCGAACTTGAGCCACGCCAACGCAACATCCTGCGCCTCCTCTTCCGGGACTCACACCTGCGCTCGAAACAGGCGGACTGGCTGCACGTCGCGCGCTTCGTCGTCGCTGCGTTCCGCGCCGACGCCGCCCGCGCCGGAGCAATCAAGCAAGTCCAGGCCCTCGTTGACGAACTTTGCGAGCACAGCGCCGAATTTAAGTCCCTGTGGCTCGAGCAGGACGTGCGCGCACACGGCGCCGGAACCAAGCTCCTGCGTCATCCCACCGCGGGCCCGCTCTCGCTCGAATACTCGGCGTTCGCCGTCGACGGCCGCCCCGACCTCGGCTTGGTCATCTACTGCCCGGCAACCCCCGCCGACGCCCGCCGCATCCGAAGCTTGGTGACTCGCCAGTCGCGCAGTTCCAAGCGCCCCGCCACCCCACCGCGCCACAAGACGCGGTAGGGACAGGCGGATTATTCCCAGCCCCTGCGTCGAACCGTCACGCCCACGCAATCGCAGGCTGGCCGGGCGCCGAGGTTTACATTGCCTGTCCCCTTCGGCCCGCGGTCCCCTTCGGCCCGCGCTTCGGCCGGATGGGCCTCCCGGCCAACCGGAATCCCTCCGTCAAGACCGTGGGCGGATCTAATCGGCCTGTCCCTTCGTGGGCCCTAGGGGACAGGCCGATTGTTTGTTCCCAACCTGGAAGGTACATCCGCCGCCAGCGGATCGCGGAAAACCGACGCCCCAGGCTGTGCCCGCCAATGTCCAGGCGGCTTGCCGAAACGAATCATGGCGGCGCGGAGCCGTCAGCGCCGCCTTCAGGCGTTCACTCAGAACGTATGCCCATAGGTGAGTCCGATGGTGAGACTCGGGCTCGCGTCCGTGAATCCGTGCATGACGAACGCCTGGACATGATTCGCCGTATCGAGGTCGTGCTGGGCGAAGGCCATGAGCTCCACGCCCTCCTTGCCGCCGCGGACGGTTCGCTGACGCCAGTTGGCCGCGAGACCTCCCGTGGTGCCCGCCACGATCGGCGAGGCAAAACCCGCGGTCGCATAGAATCCGCTCTCCATCGGATAGGCCTCACTGCTTCCGAGATGCTGGTAGCCGAGGGTGACAAACGGCGTGGCAGCACGGCTGGGATGAAGCAAATTGACCTCGACGGATTCGTCCGTCTGGCCGGTGCCGAGCCCCTTGTTCTGATCGGCCGTCGGGAATTTCACCTTCGCCCCAACGGTCGAGGTCCAGCCACTCACGTCGTAATCCAGCTTTCGATAAACCGCGAGCGAGGCGTCGCCCAGGCCGGATGCCGAGTGATTCACGAGCGCACCTCCCGTACTGCCGACAACGGTGGCCGGGCCACTGATGTGGACGAACGGGATCGACGCCTGCACGCGCCAGTCGCCGGATTTGTAGGTTGGGTTCACCAGCGCAATCGTCACATCGGTGTCGGTCGGCAGGCCATAACTACCCCGCGCGAATACAAGGCTTGTATCGAGCTTGATGGTCTCGGTGGGAGCCGCAGGGACGGTCTGGGCGAAGCTGATAGTCGTGGCCGCGAGTGACAACAGGGCGCAGGCGAGAGATTTGATATTCATTGAAGTCGTGGAAAAGAGTGAAAGTTCGGGGACACGGGCACGGGTTGACCCGCGTCCCCAGGAATTTGCTCAGGTCGGGAGCGGCTCAATTGCCGTCCACCTTCGCACTTTCATTTTCCGAGGCTTCGGTCTCGCCCTTCTCGGCGTGGGTGTTGGCGACCGCCTTCGCACGGGCCTGGCCCGTGACGTTCACTCCGTCGTCGCTCTCGATGTCCTTCTTCGAGTTCGGATTGCTCGCCGGGGTGTCGGAGGAGGACTTCACGTTTGCCGACATGGAGGCAGAACTGTCGGCATCGGTGTCCGCTGCCGCCTTGTCGCTCGAGGATTCGGCAGCCTTCGCAGCTTCCGAGGCCTCGTGCTCATTGGCCTCAGCCGCAGCCTTTGCCGCGCTCGAGGTGGACGCTTCGTCCGCATCCGCAGCCTTGGCCGCGGCCTCCTGCGCGTTGGCGTTGGCGGCGATGGCCGCGTGGGGCAGGCCGGTGACACTCGCGCGCACCGCCTCGGCGGACTCCGCCGATTGAGCGGACTCAGCAGCTTCGGCCGCGTCCGCGGATTCAGCCGCATGGGCGGCGACAGCGGCGGCGTGCGAGGCGTTGGCGGCCGTGGCCGCGGCAGTCGTCGCATCGTCGGCGGCATGCGAGGCGTTCACCGCCGCGCTGGCCGCATTCGCGGCGTTGGCGGCATTGACAGCAGCGCTGGCCGCAGTGGACGCGTGGGCGGCAGCCTGGGCCGCTTCCGCCGCGTCGGCAGCCTCAACCGCGTCAGTCGCGACGTGAACGGCTTGGGCACGGAGAGAAAGCGGCAGCAGAACGCAGACGCCGGCCGCGACGGCGAGGGATCGATAGGTTTTCATGGTCATTCGGGTTTCGTCGGTGGTTTCTGTTGGGTGAGTCGGAAGTACCGGCCCACGTGGGATGTGTGCGGCCCGTTAGTCTTGCCCATCATTTGCAGTGTTCCGCCACCACCCGCCTACAAGCCACTGCAGACCCCCATTCCAAACTCTTATTCTTTGATTTCGTTTATCTTATAATTGGCCAGAAAAAAACTTCTCCGACTCTAAACCCCAGAGCTCTGAGAATTCAGTCCAGACAGCTCAAGATTTCGACGCTATCCACTTATTTCCAGGAGTTTCCAACTTTAAGTCCTACGGGATCCCCTGAACTGGGCATGAACCCGGGTGCTCGGCCCATTGTCCGCCTGTCCCTTGCTGCCGGAGTTGTGGGAAAACGGATTATCCCCGCGCTCCAAGGGCTACACTGGCGGCCCCCAGGTGTTCACAGACCGGCTCCTACAGGTGTCGTTTTTTCTGCCTGTCCCTCGCGGCCCGCCGACGCCCGCCGTATCCGACGCTTGGTGACTCGCCAGTCGCGCACGTCCAAGCGCCCCGCCAGCACGCCGCGCCACAAGACGCGGTAGGGACAGGCGGATTATTCCCAGTCCCCGCGTCGAACTTCTTCAGGCCAAGAGCGGAAGTCAGTAGTGGTAGCGCAACTGAGCTATCAGCAAATCGCTGCCTTCGACTTTGTAGACCATTCGATGCTCGTGGTTGATGCGGCGTGACCAGTAGCCAGAAAGGACATGGCGAAGGGGTTCCGGTTTTCCGATC
>JAJXYI010000240.1 GCA_021780625.1 bacterium
CAGGTAGTGGGCCTCGGGAACGTTTCGGTTGTCGGGATTCTCCTTGAGGAAGCTGCGGAGCTGGGAGACGGCGCCGAGGTAGTCTTTGCCGAGGTAGAGGGCGTAGGCTGACTTGAAGTAGGCTTCCGCACGGTCTGCGGGGGCTAGGTCGAGCAGGCGCAGGCGTGAGAAGAAGCGGCTCGCCTCGAGGTACTGGCCCTCCATGAAGTGCGTCTCGGCGATCTCGTATTGGGCGGTCTTGGCGAGCTGCCGGTAGTGGCTGGCGCCGTTGGCGGGCAGCTTGATCGTCGAATTGATGACGTTGTAAAACTGGTCGATGGCGCTCTTGTAGGCGCCCATGGCGCGCAGGGTCCGTCCGAGCTCGAGATAGAGGTCGGGGGCGTCGCCGCCCAGGGAGTAGCTGTTGAGCAGCTTCTCGTACACAGCGACGGCCTTGGTGAGTTCGCCCTTCTTGCGGAGGGTCTGGGCGAAACCGAGCAGCACGACGCGCTGCTCATCCACGGTGAGCTGATGGGAGAGGAGCTGGGTGTAGGCGATCAGGGCAAGGTCGTAGCGACCCTCGGCCGAGGTGCTCTTCGCGTACTGGATCAGGTTGTCGACCTCGGTTTTCTCCGTATCGGCGGCCGTGATGACCTTCGCGGCGGCGCGCTTGGGTGCCGGGGCGGCCGGCTGGGGGGCGGCTGCCAGGGACGCGCCAGTTGCGAGGGCGAGGCAGAGAATCTTCAGGCAAACCTTCATTGCTGCGTATAGGTGGCCGAACTCGGTGGCAGCGTGGGCTGTGCGGGTTGCGACGGTACGGGTGTGTTGAGGATTACTCCTCCGCGCGGGAACTGGAAGTACGGAATCACGTCCTCCGGGCGCACATCGTGGTGCATGTCGTCGGGCAGGATTGGCGTGAGCTCCTGGTCCGGATTCTGGTTGTCCTGATTCGACGTGCTGGCGGGGGCGCCATTTTTGCCCTTCGCGGCGGGGGCGGCGTTCGAGGCTGGGCTCGAAGCGGTCCCGTTGGTGGCGGCAGCGGGGGATGACGCAGGCGGGTTGGCCGGAATGAGGTTGGGCTTCGTCTGGATTGTCGGCGTCTGGATCGTCGGCAATGTCAGGGTGTCGGGCATGGCCGGGCCCGTGGGAATGGGTTCAACCTCGAAATCGGGTGGGGTGGGGGCGTGGTCAAAGCGAAGCGGTACGGCGACCACGGCCGTCAGATAGGGCACCTGTTGCCCGCTATGGGACGTGGCGCCGGGGCCCTCGATAGGGTTGGGAGAGAGGAAGCTCTCGGACACGGGATTGGCTCGTGCCACTTCGCTCGCCAGGGCGGGCAGGATCACCAGTGACAGGCAGCGCAGCACACGCTTGGCCGCGGTCGTCAGTGAGGAGTGGCGTGGAGTCATGGCGAAGTCCGGAACCATCCGTCGGGGATGGGTGAAAGGGATCCAGGTTCACTATCGGCGCCCCGGGGGAAGACTTAACCCAAATTACTCGGTAGGAGTCGAAGCGGCGTGCAAATCCAATGGCGATGGGCAGGGCGGATAAACCCGGTTTCGGGTCTGAAACGGAGAACCCCGCCGGCTAAGGCGGGGTTCCATCGCAGGGCCGGTGGCGGGGCTGCATCCTCTGGCGAGCGCCCGCCGCCGGTGAGTGGTGACACGATCAGGCAACCCCTGCGACTGGGGCGCCGGTCGGCTTGCTCAAGCTGGCCTTGGCATCCTCCACGGAGGGGAAGAAGGACCAGTTGCGCGTGTCTTCGAATCCTTTGCACTCGGCCGAGATCGCCTCGTTGCCTACGAGGGCAAACTGGAGCGCGAGCTCGCGGCAGGTCTGCATCGTCTGGAAGAGCAGCTTGATGACGTTCATGTTGAGCGTCTTCACTTCCTTCACGTCGATGATGGCCTTGCAGATGCCGCTGTCGACGGCCTCGGAGACCTTGGGTTTGAGATAGTTGGAAACTTCGTTGATCACCACGGTGGTGCAGTTCTCAGGAAGCTTCATCATGAAGAACTCGCCCTCGATGCCGAAGTAACGGCGGGAGGTGTCGAGGTTCATCGCCTTGGCGACCTTGGATTCCAGCTCGATCAGGTCCAGCGGCTTGGTGGCGATCGAGGTGAAGCCGACCTGTTGGGCCTGCTGCTGTGTATTGACCTCGGTCTTGACGCACAACCCGAAGATGGGCGTGTACTTGGTCTTCACGCTGGCACGGATCAGCCTGAACAGAGTGAACGCCGCCTCATCCGGGAGGGAGAGGGAGATCATGATCAGGTCGGGCGTGTTCTTGCCGAGGAAATCGATGGCCTCGCCGGTGGCGCTCATGCCGTGTATCTTCCAGGGCGTGTGCTTCAGGCCCTCCTGGATCTGCTGCACGATGGTCGGCTTGTCCTCGACGACGAGGATGGTGCAGGGATCGAGAATGGACTTGGTCTTGACCGGACCCTCGGTGATGGGCTTGAGGTCGATGATGCGGCCGACTTTCTCGACGAGGAGGTCTTCCTTGAAGGGCTTCACGATATAGTCGCGCACGCCGATCTTGGCGATTTTCAGCACGTTGTCGCGGCCGCCTTCAGCGGTGAGCATGATGACCGGAATGCCCTTGAGCTCGGGGTCGGACTTGAGCTTGGTGAGCATTTCGACGCCGTCCATGACGGGCATGGTGATGTCGAGCAGGATGACATCAGGCTGCTCCTTGCTCGCCATCGCGAGCCCTTCCACGCCATTGGCCGCTTCGAGGATTTCCGTGTCGTAGGGCTTAAAGGCCTTCTTGACGATGATGCGGACGGTCTTGGAGTCGTCGACAGTGAGTACTTTGTAGCGCATGTACGTGGGATATTGCGGCTTATTCGGAGGTCTTCATCAGGAGATCGGTGATCAGCCGATGGCCCTGAACGTCGAACTGGTACGTCCTGCGCGTGGCGCCGGTGACGGGCTCGATGGAGAAATTGCTGCCGCGCAGGATCGAGGGGATGGTGAGCCGGCAGGGGAAGCCTTGGTCGCAAAGCTGATTCTTGAAGCCGCCAACGGTCATATTGGTGAGCTCGCCCACGGCGTCGTTGACGACTTCGTCGCCTGCTGCATCCACCTCGGGGACGGTCATTCCGAGAAGGTGGCTGGCGACGAGTTTGGCAAATTCGTCGGTCAGGTAGAGATAGATCAGTCCGCTGACATCGCCGATGAAGCCGACGGTGCCGACGACTTGTTGGCCATTGAGCTCGACTGGGTGTTTCCAAGGTTGTCCATCGGAGGACGAGGCGCCGGTGCCGTGGATGAGCGTGGCCGTGCGGCCAAGCATGGTGCGGAAGACGTCCTGGACGGACCGATTCATGGTCTCCTGGAAGATGTCTTCACTGATCGAGTCGATGGTGGGCATAGCTGAAAGTAGGGCGCAAATAACCTTGGGCAACTATCGGCGCGTTTTGGCGGGGGGTTAAGCGATTTTGAACCCAGTTGGGAGCGGAAGGTTGGAGCGTGTGAGAGGAGGACCTGGGGCGAAAGCGCGGAGGGTGCGTGAAGCGAACGTCAGTCGGACTTTGGCGGGTGGGCGGGTGCTAGGCTATCCAAAAAATGGGTGCGTGCGCTATTCTCCATTTGAATCGAGGCCTGTTCCGGCGAGCAGCCCGGCTTCCCGGTATTCCTGCAGCTTGTTGCGGAGGGTTCGGATTGAAATCTTGAGCAACTCGGCGGCGCGGGTGCGGTTTCCCCCGGTCACCTCGAGGGCCTTGAGGATGGCCCGACGTTCCATTTCGTCGAGCGGGACGACGGGCTCGGGCTCGACGGCGTCGGATTCCGGGGCCGTGGTGGCCTGAGCAACGGGCTCAGCAGCGGTGGCCGCGGGCGTTGGTTTGGGGGGCGCGGGTTCGAAGGGGACGACGGTGCCGGAGGCAGGCGGAAGCGGCGGGGGGGCGGCCGGAACGATCTGGGGGCCCGTGCTGGTGGTCGTGCGGGTGAGGGGCATCAGGCCCAGGGCGGCAGTGGTGACCGGCCGGCCATTTTCGCTGAGGATCACGGCCCGTTCCACGACGTTTTGGAGTTCGCGCACATTGCCGGGCCACGGATATGCGGTCATCGTGGCGAGGGAGCTTTCGGCGAAACCGGGAATCTTCACGCCGTGCTTGCGGGCGAACCGCTGAAGGAAGGCCTCGGCGAGCACCACGATGTCCTCGGGGCGTTCACGAAGCGGGGGCACGTGCATGGGAAACACGTTCAGGCGGTAGTAAAGGTCCTGGCGAAACTCGCCGCTGGCGACGACCTGGCTGAGGTCGCGGTTGGACGTCGCGAGGATTCGGACGTTGACCTTGATCGTCTTTGTGCCGCCTACGCGCTCGAATTCGCGCTCCTGGAGCACGCGCAGCAATTTTGCCTGCAGGTTGGGGGGGATTTCGCTGATCTCGTCGAGCAGCAGGGTGCCCTTGTTTGCGAGTTCGAAGCGTCCCTCGCGCCGTTCGGTGGCGCCCGTGAATGCGCCGCGCTCGTGTCCGAACAGCTCGCTTGCGATGAGATTTTCGGAGAGGGCGGCGCAATTGACCTTGATATAGGGCTCGTTCCGGCGCGTCGAGCGGCGGTACAGTTCGCGAGCGACCATTTCCTTGCCCGTGCCGTTTTCGCCAGTGATGAGGACCGTGGCGTCGGTGGGGGCCACGCGTTCGACGAGCTGGCGGAGGCGGATCATCGCGGGACTGCGCCCGAGGAACTCTCGTTCGTCGGCGCCCTCGGACTCCGCGAAGTAGCGGTTGACGTTGAGCAGCTGCCGGTAGCTTTCGGCCTTCTTGATGATGATCTCGATCTGGCCTGAGGAAAACGGCTTGATCAGGTAGTCGAAGGCGCCGGCGCGCATGCAGGACACCGCGCTCTCGATCGAGCCGTGGCCGGTCATGATCACGACGAGCGGCTCGCCGGGCATGGTGCGGGCGCGTTCGAGGAATTGCTGGCCGTCGCCATCGGGCAGGCGGACGTCGACCATCATCAGGTCGAAGGTTTCCTTCGCGCAGAGTGCCTCCGCCTGGGTCAGGGAACTCGCAAGGGTTACCGTCAGTTTTTTCCTCTGAAACAGCTCGCCCAGGACCTTTTGGATGATCGGTTCATCATCGAGGACGAGGATGCGTTCAAGCGACATGGGAAAAAAATGCCGAGGACAGAGGAACGTCGGGGATCAGAGGCGGTGTTGGACGAGGACGGCCCGGGGCATTCCGGGAATCTTTTTACGTTTTCGGAATGAACGCGAGCGGTCTTTTTGGGCAAAACAAAATGAACGTAGGTGTGATGTTAGTTGCTCAGGGAATGCGTTTTATGAGGCCATTGATCGCCTCGATAGCCTCATTGAGCAGGTAGGGTTTCTGGATGAACGCGATGGGTTCGGCGAGATTCAGCTGGTCGATGGTGTTCTGTTTGAAGTAGCCGGACGCGAGGAGAAGCGGAAGCTCTGGACGGAGGGCGCGCAGTCGGGCGCAGAGTTCCCAGCCGTCCATTTCGCCGGGGAGGCCGACGTCGGAGAACACGAGGTGGATGCGTTCGGCGTTGCTTTGGTACTGCGCGAGAGCCTCCTCGGCGCTGGAGGCCCAGATGAGTTCCCAGCCCTGCCGTGCGGCGAGGCCGGTCCAGAGCCGGGCGAGATCCGTCTCGTCCTCGACGAGGAGGATGCCCACCGAGGATTCGAGCTGGTAGTTTTCGGCGACGATGGGTTCCCTCTGGTTGCGGACGGCCTGACGGCCGCGGGGCAGAAGCAGGCTGATTCGGGTGCCGCGGAGCGGTTCGCTGTGGACCTCGATGTGGCCGCGGTGGGCGCGCATGATTCCGTACACGAGGGCGAGACCGATGCCGCGGACCTCTGCACTTTTGTTCCGTGCGAAGAATGGCTCGAACATGCGTGCGCGGGTGGCCTCGTCCATGCCGCATCCGTCATCCTCGACCTCGATCTCGAGCCATTCGAGGGCGGGGTTGTGGTCGCGCAGGATGCCGCGGTCGCGGGTGCGGACGATCACCGAGCCGGAGTCGGCGATCGACTCGCGGGCGTTGCGAAGCAGGTGCTCGAGAGCGTTCCCGATCTGTTCCGGATCGACGGGAACGCGCGATTGCGCGGCGGAGAAGTCGTAGTCGAGCCGTATCCGCTCGGGCCATTCAGGGGCGGTACGCACGAGCACGTCGGCGAGAAGGGCGTGGACGTCGGTCTCGACGGGCACGGGTTCGTTCTGGTTTGCGAAGACCATCAGCTGGCGGACGACCTCGGCACCGCGGGTGGCCGCGTCGGAGATGATGCCGCAGTATTCGACGACCCGGGCGTTGTCGGCGGCGACCTGCCTCAGGAGGCTTGCGTAGCCGAGGATGATCGCGAGCAGGTTGTTGAAGTCGTGGGCGACGCCGCCGGCGAGCGTGCCCAGGCCGTCGAGGTTCTCGAACTCGCGACGGATGCGGCCGGCCGCGGTGGTGACGTCGGCCAGCGCGAGCACCCAGTGTTCGAGCCCGCAGCTGTCGTCAAAAAGCGGATACCCGTGGGCGTGGCAGAGGAAGATCCGGCCGTCGGCGCGTCGAGCCTCGACGATCGAGTCGAAGGGCCTGCCGTCGGCGAGCTTGAGCTCGAGGCGCGCCCACTCTTCGCGGGAGCTGTCGGCCTGGAGCAGTTCGGCGGGCGAACGCCCTGCGGCCTCGACGCGCGCGTGGCCGGTGAGCCGTTCGAAGGCCTGGTTGCACGAGAGGACGACGGTGGCGCGTCCGGAGTCGAGCCGGCCCACGAGCAGCCCATTGGGCGAATCGAGTGCGCATCTGCGCCAAAGCTCCGCCAGGGGATCGGACCCGGAATCGGGGTTGGTCCCGGAAGGGCGCAAGGCGTCGGATGGATCAGGAACGAGCATGGCCGGCTGCGGACCGAAGGCTGGCGGACGCCAGGGGCCCGGGCGGGATCTGGCGCCTTGAGGCCATGGTTGGCGCAGGTCTCCAATCGGATGATTGCCAGAAAACTTGAATTAACATTTAAGGAAGGTCGTCCCGTGCCGATAACCGGGACAGTATTCCCAGG
>JAJXYI010000649.1 GCA_021780625.1 bacterium
TCATGCCCTTTGACGCCCGTACAGACCGGCCACCGGCCCGCTCAGCATTTCCGTATCAGGCACCGTTTCCTGCAAGGAGCTCGAACGCATGTTCGACGAAATCATGCCTCGCAGACCGAAGGCGGTGTCTGGCCACCGCCCTCGCCGCCCGATCCGCTGACACCCGCACCCTCGCCTCTTCAGTTTTGGACTGCGGAACCTCGGTTTCGCTTTTTGCTTTCGGAATCCGAAAGCAGCCGGGCTTAGTCCCGAAGGTGGAGGACGAAGCCTTGATGACGGAGCGCCTCGAAGCTTCGCCATGCCCGAAGAGGGCGCCGCCGAGAGCGGCGTCCGCAAAGCGAAGGTGAATTTTTCACCCCAAAATTGGTCAGCCGCCTGTAGGACATTTTTGGATTCGAAAACCGGAAACTCCGATCGACGCTTCGTCTCTCTCAAACCTTCCGTCCATTCCCTTCACAGCGTCTTCTGGATCACAACCAGATCGTCGCGCGCCTTCCATCCCTCGGAAATCCAGAAATCACGGCCCGGAAGGTTGTAGGCAAAAAGAAAGAGGTTGCACTTCGGGATGCCCAGCGCCTTCAGATCCGCGAGGCAGGCGTCGACCAGGAGCGCGCCCAGACCCTGACGCCGGTGAGATCGCGCGACGGCCAGATGGTGCAGGTACCCGCGGCGTCCGTCGTGACCGCACAACAGGGCACCCACAACGCCACCGTCGGGCCCCTCGATCACGCGGCTGAGACCCGGATTCCGTTCCAGAAACACCGCGATCGACGAACGGCTGTCCGAATCGCCAAGGCCCATGCCCTCCGTTGCGTGCCACAGGGCCATCACGGCATCATAATCCTTCAGTATCAGAGCGCGCGGCGTGTATCCGGTCGGGGGATTCATGCGTGGATCGTTGATCACTTAGTCTATGCAAGAAGCAGCACGACCACCGAAGTCGAAGCCCGTTCAAAGGGCAATGTCAGACCGACAGAGCAATCGGGGCAATGGCCGGGAGGCAGCGCCTCCCGCGCAAGGCGAGGTGGAACCTCTCCATTTCGGTCTGCCACCGCACTCCACACCGGTCAGCAGCTGGACACCAATTTCAGCACTTCAGATTTTCAGCGTTTCAGCTTTTTCACGCTTCCCGCTCACCGCTTCCTCCCCCTCACGCACCGAGTGCCTCCCGCATGGCACGGATCTTCAGCTCCGTCTCGGCGTGCTCACGCGACGGATCCGAGCCCGCGACGATACCCGCGCCTGCGTACAGGCGGGTGACCGAGCCCTCGATCAGCGCCGAGCGCAGGCCGACGAAAAACTCGCCGTCGCCCCTCGCATCGATCCAACCCAGCGCACCCGCGTACAGCCCGCGTGAAAATCCCTCAAGCTCTGCGATCAGCGGCACCGCCGCCTCGCGCGGCGAACCGCCCACAGCCGGAGTCGGATGCAGCCGCGAGAGCGCGTCGAGCAGACGCACGCCCGGCGGCAGGGCCGCCTCGATGGGAGTGTGCAAGTGCTGCACGTTAGCCAGCCGCCGAAGCACCGGACGCGCCGGCGCCTCGAGCTGCAGGCCCAGCGGCGCCAGCCGCCGGAAAATCGAATCCACCACCACACGGTGCTCGCGCAGTTCCTTCTCGTCGCGCAGCAATGCCGACCCCAGTGCCGCATCCTCGCTCGCCGTCGCCCCGCGACGCGTCGAGCCGGCTAGCGCTTCCGTCGCAAGACGTCCGCCGCGCACCCGCAACAACCGCTCAGGGCTCGCCCCAATGAAGCTCACGCCCGCTCCGTTCCCCACCGAGAACGCATAGCAGTCACGAAACCGCTCGCGCAGCCCGTTGAGCGCCCGCAAGGGATGAAACGGCCCCGTGCCATGAAGGTCCTGCGCCCGCGCCAGAACGATCTTTTCGACCTTTCCGGCGCCGATCAGCTCAAGAGCCCGCGCCACCGCCACGCGATACCGTCCTTCACCGCCCACTTCCTCGACTCCGCTCACCGCGGCCCCCCCGTGCTCCGGGAAGGCCGCATGGTCGTAGTCGAAGGCCTGGAATTTTGCATGCGCCCGCCAAACCCGCTCGGCCAACCGGCGAACGTCGTCGCCCGGTCCCACCAGCAGGTTCGCCGTCGCCACCGTCGCGCCGTCCCTGCACCCCACCTGCCAGCGAGGCACGAACACCTGGACGGAGGGAAACGGCTCACCGCGGCCCCCGTCGGGCAAAAACGTGAACGTGGTGAAAAACTGCGGCCCTCCAAACGGCCCGTCCACCGCCCCCACCGCGAGCGAATGCGCCAGCGTCTCGTCGATGAATTTCTGGCACTCCGAAAAGCGGTCGGGGCCCGAGGCCTTGAAGCTCAGGACCGCCTCCGCCCCCGCCACGGCAAACGGCTCCGACGGCTTCTCAACATAGAAATGCAGCTCTCCCGGCTCGAAGATCGACTCGAGCACGGCCAGCGGATCAAGACTGTCCACGGCGACCGAGATGCTCACCAGATGCGGACGCTCCGCGCGCTCTGCAATGCCGCGACACTCGGCCAGAAAATCCACCAACGCCCCGGGCGAGGCGTTGGCGATCGGATCGACCGGAAGGATCCTCATGCGGGCTTCGGCGCGGCGGGCTGTTGCCGCGGGAAGAGAACCAGCGATGCCTGAACCTTGCCCCCGGCCGTGCGGCCGTCCCAGGCCAGTTCGTCGCGCCAGACTTTGCCCGACGAGTAGCCGATCGCCTCGTGTATTCGCGCAGTGGACGCGGGCATCACGGCCTGCAGCAGCGAGGCCGAAAGTCTCAGCGCCTCGGCCATCGTCGCCAACGAGGTGCGCAGCCGCGCCTGATCGGTCGCATCCGCCGACTTGCCCAGCTTCCAGGGGGCCCGTCTCTCGATGTAGGCGTTGATGGCCTTGACGAACGTGAAGGTGCGCTCGAGCGCCACGTGAAACTGAAAGCCCTCGCACAGGGGAATGAACTCGGCGCGCGTCTTTTCCCAGAGTTCATGCAGCTCCTTCTCGGGCTCCTCGACCAGCTCCGCCTTCGGCACGACTCCGCCCGAGAAGCGGTTGGTCATGTTGAGCGTGCGATTTACGAGGTTGCCCAGGTCATTGCCGAGGTCGCTGTTGTAGCGGATCAGGAATAGGTCCGCGGAGAAATCGCTGTCCTGTCCGACGTTCATCTCGCGGATCAGGAAATACCGGAAGGCGTCGGCGCCAAACTGCTCGATCAAATCGAGCGGGTTGACCGCCGTGCCCGTGCTCTTCGACATTTTCTGACCGCTCTGCAGCCACCAACCGTGCGCCAGCAAGGCCTTGGGCGGCTCGATGCCGCAGGCCTTCAGCATAATCGGCCAGTACACCGCGTGCGGCGGCACCAGGATGTCCTTGCCGATGACGTTGAAGTCGGCCGGCCAATACTTCGGATCCGGCGCCCCGTCCTTCCAGATCGCCGAGACATAGTTGAGCAGCGCGTCGAACCAGACGTATGTGACGTAGGCTTCGTCGAAGGGCAGCGGGATGCCCCACTCCAAGCGTTCGCGCGGACGCGAGATGCACAGGTCGTTGAGCGGCTCCTTGAGAAACTCCAGGACCTGCTTCTGACGGTAACGCGGAAAAACGAAATCCTCGTGGGTCTTGAGGTAATCGATCAGCCAGTCCTGGTAGGAACGGAGTTTGAAGAAGTAGTTGCTCTCGGTGATTTCCGTGACTTCGCCGAAGATCTCCGGCCAGGAACCGTCGGGCAGGCGGTCCTTTTCCTGGAGAAACTGCTCCTGACGCGTGCTGTAGAAGCCCTTGTAGTCCGCGCGGTAGATCTCGCCCTTGTCGTAAAGCCGCTGGAGAAGCTCCCGAACCACGTCCTTGTGCCGCGTCTCCGTAGTGCGGATGAAATCGTCGTTCGAGGCGCCAAGACGCGTGCAGAGGGTGCGGAACTCCTGGGACACCTGATCGCAGAACTCCTGCGGCGCGATGCCGCGCTTGCGCGCACTCTGCTGCACCTTCTGCCCATGCTCGTCGACCCCGGTCAGGAAGCGGACCTCGTCTCCCATCATCCGACGGAACCGAGCAATGACGTCGGTCAGCACCTTCTCGTAGGCATGGCCCAAGTGCGGCGACCCGTTCACGTAGTCGATGGCGGTCGTGATGTAGAAGGACTTCATAGAATGAGTTTCGAGATCAAAACGGCCCATTGGCGAATGTCGAAAACAATGCTTCGCCCCTCCCAAGACGCAAAATGTCGGCAGGAAACGGTTCCCAACCGACTCCATTTGACTCGGCAGGCACCCCGCGCACCGTGTGCGGGGTGTTCTTCGCTTTGCGACAAAAGCATCCGACGCCCGGACAGCGCCTGACCGCTCTGGCTGCGATCACGCTCGTCCTTGCTCTTTCGGTGCTCTCCGCGAGCCCCACCCTGCACGCCTGGCTGCACGACGAAACGCCGGCAGCTCTGAACGGACACCCCGCGCCCGGCGACCACGGCACCACCGGCCACAGCGACCGGCTTTGTGCCGTCACATTGTTCGCGTCCGGCGTCTTGGCTGCGACCCTACTGATCTTGGTCGCCCGATTCGAGGCGCGTGCCATCGATCGCGTTCCGGTGCCGATCGAATGCCGCGTGCCGTGGCAGATGCCGCATCGGCTGCCGCCTCACGGCGGTCCACCCCAGGCCTGAGCGAGCCTCCCCGTCGTCCCGGCGGAGCGCAGCCGCGCTCCCGCCCTCCCCGCGCACAGACCCCGGCACGTCGCCGGCCTGCACGCACCTCGCCCGTCCGTCCGACCCTCTCTCGGCATGCCCACATCATTTTCTCTTCCCAGTCTTCTGCTGCTCGCCGCGCTCAGTGCGCGAGCCCAAACCGCGCCCGACCAGCCGCCGAAACTTCCGGCCCCCTCAGTCGCCCTTCAAATGGACCGCTTCGTCGTCACCGAAGCCCTCGACCAGGCCCGCGAAGCCATCGTCCCCAGCCTCGGCGCCACGCAATACGCCATCCCTTCCTCCCAGCTCAACACCGAGGCGCTCGGCGCGAGCCAGGGCTTCAATCAGGTGCTCCTTCGCGTGCCTGGCGTCGCCGAGGACTCCTACGGCCAAGTCCACATTCGCGGCGAACACGCCAACCTCCAGATCCGCATCAACGACGTCATGCTTCCCGAGGGAATCAGCGGCTTCGGCCAGGAACTCGATACGCCGTTCGTGCGCAGCGTGTCCGTGGTCACCGGCGCCCTACCCGCGCAATACGGATTCCGCACCGCGGGCGTGATCGACATTCACACTAAATCCGGCATATCGGCCGGACGCACCGGCGAGCTCACGCTGATGGGCGGCTCTTTCGGAACCCTGCGCGCCAGCGCCTCCACCGCCGTATCCTCGGCACAGGTCTCGGACTTCGCCACCGCGAGCGCCCAATCCAACGATCTGGGCGTCGAAAACCCGACTCCGACGCGCTCCGCCCTCCACGATCACACCCGCCAGTTCAAGGTGTTCAACGACCTGAGCTTGCTGCTCAGTCCCACCAGCCGCCTCACCTTCATGGCAAGCGGCTCCTTCTCCAACTTCCAGATCCCCGACACCCCCGGCCTGGTTCCCACGTTCGCCATCTCCGGCCAATCGGTGCCGGCCTCCGCCGCGCTCGACGAGAACCAGTCCGAGACCAACGGCTACGCGATCCTATCGTATCAGACATCCACCGACGCCTTCGGCGCCCAGGTCTCCGCGTTCACGAGGTACAGCCTCACCGATTTCAAGCCCGACCTGGCGGGCGATCTCGCCTACAACGGCGTCGCGAGCCGGGTCCGGCGCGACCTCGTCGCCAACGGGTTTGAAGCCGACTTGCGCCGGCCGCTGTCGGACGCCCATACGCTGCGCGCCGGACTGGTCGTGACCGCCACCAACACCTCGACGGCCACCGACACTGCCGTCTTCCCCGTCGATGCCCAAGGCGGCCAGTCCTCCGCAACGCCCCTGTTCGTCGCCGACGGCGCCCGCAAGCTCGGCGTGCTCGCCGGAGCGTATGGCCAGGACGAATGGAAGCCTGCCGAGGGCCTGACCATCAACACCGGTGTACGCGCAGATCTTTCCCGAGGCTACACGAACGAGTCGCAGCTCAGTCCCCGCGTGAACGTCGTCTATCGCATCGACAACCGCACCACGTTTCACGCCGGCTACGCGCGGTACTTCACGCCCCCGCCGCTCGAATTGGTGCAGACCTCGAACATCGCGAAATTCGCCGGCACGACCAACGCCCCCCAGGTCACCGCCAGCTCGCCGGTCCTCGCGGAACGGGCCGACTACTTCGACCTGGGGCTCAGTCGCCAGCTCAGTGACGCGTTCTCGGCGACGGTTGACGCCTACGACAAGTTCGCCTCGCGTCAGCTCGACGAAGGGCAGTTCGGCACAGCCCTGATCTTTTCTCCGTTCAACTACCGCAAGGGACACATCGAAGGCATCGAGGGCAGCCTCGACTACCAGGGCGCGATCCTCTCCGCCTACGCGAACGCTGCGCTGAGCCGCGCCACGGGCCGCGACATCATTTCCGGGGAGTTTCAGTTCTCCCCCGACGAACTCGCCTATATCTCGGCACACGACGTGCATCTCGACCACGACCAGACCTTCACGGCGTCCGCCGGCCTGTCGGGCAAGGTCGACCGGGCGCTCGTGTATGCGGAAGTCCTCTACGGCAGCGGCCTGCGCAGCGGCTTCGCCAACACGGCCCACCTGCCCGCCTACCACCCGCTCAATATCGGCGCATCACGGTCATTCGCGACCGGCCGCGGCAGGCTCGTCCGTCTGCGTCTCGACCTGGTCAACGTCTTCGACGAGGTCTACGAACTGCGCGACGGCTCCGGCATCGGAGTCGGCGCGCCGCAATACGGCCAGCGCCGCGGCCTCTACGGCACCGTCGCGCTGGTTTTCTGAGCAACCTGTCTGGACGTGGGACACTGCGGTATCACGATTCCGCGTCACGGCGCCAGGCTCGGATCGCGCAC
>JAJXYI010000287.1 GCA_021780625.1 bacterium
TCGTCCGCAGTGTGACGAAGCCGATCATGCGCATTTCGAAGAGCCTGGCCGAGGATGCGGAGCAGACCGCCGCGGCCGCGGGCCAGGTGACCAACGCCAGTCGAGCCCTCGCCGACGGCGCCTCCTCGCAGGCCGCTTCTCTCGAGGAATCGAGCGCCTCGCTCGAGGAGATGGCCGGCATGACCCGCCGCAACGCCGAGAATGCCGAGAATGCCAAGGCGCTTGCCAATCAGGCCCGCACGGCAGCCGATTCCGGCGCGACCGACATGCGCGAGATGCAGCAGGCGATGCAGGCCATCCAGGCATCGAGCTCCGAGATTTCCAAGATCATCAAGACCATCGACGAGATCGCCTTCCAGACCAACATTCTCGCGCTTAACGCAGCCGTCGAGGCCGCCCGCGCGGGTGAGGCCGGCGCCGGATTCGCGGTGGTCGCCGATGAAGTCCGCGCGCTGGCCCAGCGCAGCGTTCAGGCCGCCCGCGAGACCGCGCAGAAAATTTCGGATGCCACCTCGAAGAGCGAGCAGGGAACCCGCATCAGCGAGAAGGTCGCCCGCAGTCTCGACGAGATCACGACGAAGGTCCGCAAGGTCGACGAACTCGTGGCCGAGATTGCCATGGCTTCGAAGGAGCAGAACGAGGGCATCAACCAGGTTACCCGCGCCGTCGGCGAGATGGATCGCGTCACCCAGTCCAACGCCGCCACGGCGGAGGAGACCTCGAGCGCAGCCACCGAATTGAATACGCAGACGGTGCGTCTGAAGGGCGTGATCTCCGAGCTGACCGCGATGACCAACGGCTCGGCCAAGACGCTCGCGGAGAACTCGACCACTGGTGCCGCGCCATTCCTTGGCGGCGGCGATTCGCACAAGTCGGGGCTCGAGGCTGGAAAATCCGAGCAGGCCAAGGAGCCGGTCAAGCACACGCTGGCCGCCCCCAAGACAGGTCATCCAGCATCTGCGACCGCCGGCGCGAAGAAGGCGGCGGCCCAGGGTGGCAAGGCGCTGCCGAAGGCCGACGACTTTTGGAAGTAACGCCTTCCGCCGCACGGCATCCTCCCAATTTTCGAAGCCGCGCCATTGGGCGCGGCTTTTTTGTCTCCGTTTCGAAAGGCTGACCGGCTAGCACCTGTACCGCACATGACGATCGTGGGTGTCCATCCGCTCGCCGGCTTCGACAAGCTCCTTCATTACAAGGTGCCGGAGCGATTTTGCGCCGAGATTCGGATCGGTTCGCTCGTGCGCGTGCCGGTCGGGAGGCGTCCGGTGCTGGGCATCGTTTCGGTCGAGGGGCCGCCAGTGGATTTTCCGGTCGAGAAGCTCAAGCCGCTGTTCGAGGTCGTGTATCCGTTTCCGGCCCTGACCCCGGAGTTGCTCGAGCTGGCGCGCTGGATGGCGGCGTACTACGCGGCGCCGCTCGACGGGATCATCGAAACGATGATTCCCGGGCCGGTGCGCGCGGGCGTTGGGCTTCGCCAGGAGCGGCTGGTGACGGTTGCCCGGGAAGTCCCGGAGGCCGAGCTCGAACAGGTGGCGCGCCGGGCGCCGCAGCAGGTCCGTGTGTACCGCTTCCTCGCGCAGCAGTTCAAGCCGCTGGCCCGGCCGTTGCTGGCGGCGCGGCTGGGAGTGACGCCTGCGGTGATCCAGGCGCTGGTCAAGCGCGGCTGGGTGTCCGAGCAGGTCCGGCGGGTGGAGCGGGTTGCCTACTCGGACGACTTTTCCTCGGCCGAGCGCGTCAATTCGAAGCCGCCTGAGCTCACAGTGGAGCAGGGGATCGCGGTGGCGGATGTGGATGCCCGGCTCGCGGAGGACAAGTTCGGCGTGGCGTTGCTTCACGGTGTAACCGGCTCCGGCAAGACGGAGGTATACCTGCGCGCGATCGAGCGCACGCTGGCGTCGGGCGGAGGAGCGATCTTCCTGGTGCCGGAGATCGCGTTGACGCCGCAGACCGTGGCGCGCCTGCGGTCCCGGCTCGAGGAGATAGCGCCGTCGCATCGGTGTGTCGTGTGGCATTATCACCTCACCGACGGAGAGCGCCTCGACGGCTGGCTGGCGCTGGCGAACGGCGAGGCGAAGGTGGTGGTGGGCGCGCGTTCGGCGATCTTCGCCCCCGTGCAAAACCTGCGGCTGGTGGTCGTCGACGAGGAGCACGAGCCCGCGTACAAGCAGGACGAGACGCCGCGTTATCACGGGCGGGACGTGGCGGTCATGCGTGCGAAACTGGCCGGTGCCTTCTGCCTGCTGGGCTCCGCGACCCCTTCGCTCGAGAGTTATACGAACGCGCTGGCGGGGCGGTATCGCATGCTCCGGCTCACGAAGCGCATCGACTCGCGCCAGCTTCCCCACATCGACGTCGTCGACATGCGGATCGAGGCGGCGAGGCAGCGCGGGCTTCCGATCCTTTCGCGCAAGCTGGTGGATGCGATGCAGGGCCGGTTTGAGCGACGCGAGCAGACGATCCTGTTCATCAACCGCAGGGGCTATTCCAGTTCGATGCAGTGCACCAAGTGTGGACACGTCGAGGAGTGTCCGCACTGCAGCATCGCGATGACCTACCATCGCAGCGACGAGACCCTGCGCTGTCACCTGTGCGGACACCAGCGCGGGGCGCCGGCCCGCTGTCCCTCGTGCGGCACGCCCGAAATTCGCTGGCGTGGACTCGGCACCCAGCGGGTCGAGGAGGCCGTGCGCCGCGTGCTTCCCCGGGCGCGTATCGAACGGATGGATGCGGATACGATGTCGAAGCGGCACCGTTTCCGCGAGGTGCTGGGGGAGTTTCGGTCGGGCAAGATCGACCTGCTGGTGGGCACCCAGATGATTGGCAAGGGCCTGGATTTTCCGAACGTCACCCTGGTCGGCCTGATCGATGCCGACATCTCGATGCACGTGCCCGATTTCCGCGCGGGAGAGCGCACCTTCCAGCTGCTCGTCCAGGTCGCGGGCCGTGCGGGTCGCGGCGACCGCGCCGGCGAGGTCGTGGTGCAAACGTTCACCCCGCAGTCCGACGCGATCCAGTTTTCGCGCCAGGCGGATTTTGACGGGTTTGCGGAGCGCGAAATCGATATTCGCACGAAGTTCGGCTACCCGCCGGCCCGTCACCTGATCCAGCATCTGTTCCGGGGGCCCAACCCGGAGAAACTCGCGTTCGTGGCTGAGCAGTGGGCTCGCCACGTGGAGCAGGCGCTCGGCGGGCGCATCGAAATGCGCGGTCCCGCGCCGTCGCCGATCGAGAAGATCCAGGACGAGTATCGCTGGCAGCTTTGGTATTTTGTGGCGAGCGTGACGCGAATCGCGGCCGATCTCGCGCGCCTCCGCGCCGAGTTTCCCTGGCCGGAGGGAATGACCGAGATCCTGGATGTCGATCCCGCGAGCCTGGTGTAGTCGCAAGAACGCAACTGGAGTTTGAACCTGGATTCGGTGGGTGACGTGAACAGAAGCAGCGGTCGCGAAGGCCAAGCCGCCGTGAAATCCAAGCCCAAGACGCCAGGAATGCAGACACCGATCGGAGCGCGCCTCTAGGCGCACGCTACCCCAAGCCGATGCCCCACGTTGCGATTTTCGTGGCGACCCGGCCTGTAGCGGCCCGTGCCCGCGGTTCGACTGCGTTTCTTTCAGTCGCCGTGCGAGTGCGGGGCGGGCGCCAGGGCGTAGCCCTCACCGTGCACGTTTCGGATCAGGGCTCCCACCTCGCCACCAAGCTTTCGGCGCAGGCGGTACACGTGGGTGTCGACGGTGCGAGTGGACGGGAAATGTTCGTAGCCCCACACGCTGTCGAGGATCCGCTCGCGACTGACGGGACGGCCCTCGTTTTCGAGCAGCAGCTCGAGAAGCGACCATTCGGTCTTGGTGAGTGAGAAGGGACGCCCGTCCTTGAGGGCGACCTTTTGCCCCAGGTCGACCTCGATGTCGCCCAGCCGACATGCCCTCTGACGTGCGGCGGTGCGCTCGCCCCGCCGGAGCAAGGCTGCGATGCGCGCCGTGAGCTCGCGGATGTCGAAAGGCTTGCAGAGGTAGTCGTCGGCGCCTTCGCCGAGCCCGCGGACGCGATCATCCACCGACTGGCGGGCTGTGACGAGGATGATGGCGCCGCCGAAGTGCGCCCGGCGCAGGGCTGCGCAGACCTCGAGACCGCTGAGCCCGGGAAGGTTGACATCGAGAATGGCGAGATCGGGGCGTTCCTCCATCGCGACGCGAAGTCCTTCGGCACCGTCGCGACATTCCGTCGCCCGATGACCCTGGGACTGGGCCACGGCCCGAAGCAGCGCCCGGGTGGTCGCGTCGTCTTCGACGATGAGGATTTTCGCCATGGGATTTCAGATAACGTAACGCTCGAGGAGTGCGCGTAAAGTGTCGGAATGTACCCATCGCGGGCGGCGGAAACTGCGCATGAGGTTGTGACCGCTTCGTGACACTTTCCGGAGCCAGTCAGGGCATAATGGTCGCATGAAAACGAAACTGGTGCCTCCGGGGCGGATTCTCGCGAGAACGGCGATCCTCCTTTTTCTGGTTAGCCTTTGTGCGATCGCGCTCGGGGTGGTGACGCACCATTTCGTGTCCGAGAGCCCCTGGTTGCTGGTGGGGTCGGTGGTCGGCGCTGCGGCGGTCTGCACCCTGGCGTTCTGGGAACTCTGCCGCCTGTACCTGCTGCGTCCGATGGGCGTTCGCATGGATGCGGCGGAGGAGATCCTGGAGCGAGCGGGCCTGATGCAGGAGGCCATGCGTCCGGCGCTCTCGATGCTGGCGGAGGGGCTCATTCGGCAGGATGCGATACTCGAGGAGGTTTCGGCGGAGCTCGTAGCCCGCCGGGGCCACGACCACGGTTCCGATTACACGTCGGCCAAGGGAGGACTTTCGCCGAGGAGCCGCCGACTCATGGCGACTCTGAAAGACCTGCGGCGGGATGCCGCATCCCGTGCGCAGATCGCGTCCACGCTGATGGCGGCGAATGAGTCGATCGGGCTGCGTCATTCCGAGCTTCACCGTGCGATCCGGGCCTTGCGTCGCATCATGAGAGGCGCGTCGCGCGATGCGGTGCATGCGGTGGAGGCTGACGAAGCCTTTGTCGCTGGCGCTGCCGACGAGACTGTCTCCCTGGGCGATCTCGCGGGCATGACCTTCGGGGGATACCCGGAGTCGGGTGTGCCGGGCGATGAGCCGGGCAAGCCCGCCGGAGGTGGCCATTCCTGGCCGGTGGATCCGGTGAAACCGCTGATGCCCGACTTCAAGCTCCCCCGCCATCAGGACCGGGGCCGCTTCGGCCCGAACTGACCGTTCCGAGACGAGCGCTCCGAGCCGGCCTTGCAGGACAGGTTGTCCGCGCTAGGGGTGTCCTTCCGTGCAGAAACCGCTTTCGTTTCCGGGCCGATCGACCAGCATCCTCGGTCCGATGAGGATCTATTTCATGGGAATCTGCGGGACCGCGATGGGGAATGCGGCGCTGCTCGCGCGGGAGACGGGGCATGACGTGCTGGGGTCCGATACCGGGATCTACCCGCCGATGAGCACGGTGCTCGCCGAGGCGGGGATCGAGCTCCATGAAGGGTACGATCCCGCGCGGCTGGAGCGGCTCGCGCCCGACTGCGTCGTCATCGGTAACGCCATGAGCCGCGGGAATCCCGAGGTGGAGTGGCTCCTCGACCGCCGCGCGATTCCGTTCCTCTCCCTGCCGGCGATGCTTCACGAATTCGTCCTGAAGCGCCGCGACAACATCGTCGTGTGCGGCACCCACGGGAAGACGACCACCACCTCGCTGACGGCTTTTCTGCTCAGGGAAAACGCTCGCGATCCCGGCTACCTGATCGGCGGCGTGCCGATCGATCCGCCGGGTGGAAACCACCTCGGGGCGAAGTCGGATCCCTTCGTGATCGAGGGCGACGAGTACGATAGCGCCTTCTTCGACAAGCGCTCGAAATTCATCCACTACGCGCCGCGTGTCGCGGTGTTGAACAACCTGGAGTTCGATCACGCGGACATCTTCCGGGATCTCGCGGACGTCCAGAGGACCTTCCTGCACCTGACGCGGATCGTGCCGAAATCCGGCTGGATCGTGATGAATGGCGATGACGAGAACCTCCGCGCGCTCGGCGCCTTCCCCTGGACCCGCGTGGTCCGGGTCGGCGTGGGCGAGGGCAACGACGTGAGGATCGAGGGCTTTTCGGAGAACGCAGAGGGAGCTTCGTTTCGGCTCAGCTGGAGGGGACAACCCTGGGCGGAGGTGACGTGGAAACTGCCGGGCCTTTTCAATGCACGCAACGCCGCCATGGCGGCGACTGCGGCGGGGCTTTCGTTGCTGCCAGGCGTGGATACAGCGGCGGCCGATCCCCGGGGGCTGTCGTTGGCGTCCCTCACCCGGTTTCGCGGGGTAAAGCGCCGGCAGGAGGTCCTTGTGCGCACGGACGCGCTGACGGTGATCGAGGATTTCGGCCATCATCCCACGGCGCTCGCGGAGACCCTGCGTTCGTTTCGCTCGCGGTTTCCGGGTGCCCGGATCGCGGCGGTGTTTGAGCCGCGCAGCAATACCGCGAGGACCCGCGCGCTCCAGGGCGGCTTCATCGAGTCGCTGGCGCTGGCCGACGACGTCTACCTCGGGGCAGTCAATCGTGCCGAAAAACTCCGCGACGAGGAACGCTTTGACGTGAACGAAGTCGTTGCGCGCCTTGCCACGAAAGGCGTGACCGGGCGAGCGTTTGCGAGCAATCCCTTGCTGCTGGAGCGCCTCAAGTCAGACGTGATCGCCGCCGGCCCATCGACGAATCCGCGTGTCGTCGTTTTCTTCAGCAATGGCAGCTTCGACGGGATCATCGCCGCGTTCGCAGCGGCGGCGAAGGCCTCCTGACGGAATCCTGTGCGGTCCGCGCCGCCGCCCCGTTGCGTCGTCCGCGGTGTTGTGTAGGTTAG
>JAJXYI010000477.1 GCA_021780625.1 bacterium
CGGTTACGTGACCGCCTTCGGCTCCGTGGCTCCGGCACCCGCCGACGACGGCAGGCCGGCCGCCTCCGCCCGGCTGGCCCCGGCCGCACCGGGCGTGGTGAAAGCCGTACTGGTGTCCGACGGCGCCCAGGTGAAACGCGGCCAGCTCCTCGTGGAACTGGTGGACCGGGTCGAAGTCGTTGCCGTGCGGAGCGCCCGCGACACGCTCGCCCGCCAGCGGAAACTCTTCGCCGAACACAACACATCCCTCAAGGCCCTTCAGCAGGCGGAGTCGGACCTGGCCTCGGCCGAGGCCCGTCTCGCTCTCCTTCAGGTGCGTGCGCCGCTCTCCGGCACCGTCACTCATCTGTCCGCCCGTGCCGGTGAGGCGGTCGATCTCACCTCCGTGCTGGCCGACGTCGTCGATCTCCAACGGCTCGCCGTGTCTGCGGAGATTCCCGCCTCCGAGGCCGCGGCCCTCCAGCCGGGGCAAAGCGTTGAGATCGCGGGCACGCACTCGGTGTCGACCTCGCTCGATTATGTGAGCCCGACGGTGAATCCCATGGACGGCACCGTCACCGTTCGCGCCCCGCTTCCTGCGAAAGCCGGAGTTCCAGACGGCGCCACGGTCCGTCTCCGCATCCTGACGGCGGAGCACTCGAACGTGCTCTCGGTCCCCGCGGCCAGCGTCATCACCCACGTCGACGGGAAAAGCGTGATCAACCTCGTCAACGGCTCCGAAGCCACACAGGTCCCCGTGACGACCGGTCTTCGCGACGGCGGCCTGGTCGAGGTCCGCGGTGCCGGACTGAAGGCGGGAGACACCGTCGTCACGGTCGGTGCCTACGGGCTGCCGGCAAAGACGCAGGTGCGCATCGTGAAACCCTGAACCCGGCCGACCCAGCATGAGTTCAGCCAAAAAGTCCGCACTCGGGCGTTTCGCGACGCGAAATGCCGTCTCCATCGGTTTCATCGCCTTCGCACTCTGCCTCGCCGGCGTATTCTCCGCGCTCAATACACCGTCGTCCGTCTTCCCGGCCACCCCCTTTCCCCGGATCGTGGTCATGGTCGGCAACGGCATCATGCCGGCCAAGGAGATGATGGCGACCATCACCCGGCCCATCGAGGAATCGATGAAGAGCATTCCCGGGGTTGTCTCGGTGCGTTCCTCCACCACCCGCGGTTCGGCGATCGTCAACGTCATCTTCGGCTGGGGATCCAATATGGAGCAGGCCGAGCTCTACGTCATGGGGCACCTCTCCGACATCCGCTCCGACCTGCCGCCCACCGCAACCACCGACGTGTCGCGCGTCGCCTTCTCGCTCAGCTATCCCATCATCGGCATCAGCCTCACCAGCTCGACACGCACCCAGATGGATCTCTGGAACACGGCGACGTACTCCATCAAACCGCTGTTCCTGAAAATCCCCGGGGTCGCCAAGGTCGAGTTGCTCGGCGGTCACGCGCCCGAATACCACGTCGTCGTCGACCCGCTGAAGCTCCAGGCCGCGCACTTGTCGCTGCAGGACGTCAGTGATGCCCTGACGAAGAACAACCTCGTCGCCGCGGCGGGCATGCTCGTCGAAAACTACCACTTGTATCTCACGACGGTCGACGGACGCGTGCACTCGGCCGACGACATAGGGAACGCCGTGATCGCAGTCCGGGGCACCCATCCGATTCTGGTGAAGGACGTCGCCCGCGTCGTGGTCGGACCCGAACCCGGCTACACGGTCGTCACAGCCCAGGGCCGCCAGGCGGTGCTCTTCAACATCGAGAGCCAGCCCGACAGCAGCGTGCTGCGGATCGCGAGCGATCTGAAGGCGCAACTGCGCAGCCTCAAGAGTCAGCTGCCGCCCGACATGCACCTGGCGTTCTTTTACGACCAGTCACAGTTCGTCCGCGACTCCGTTGGCAGCGTCTGGGATGCCATCGTCTTCGGCCTGATCCTCTCGTTCCTCATCCTGTTCCTGTTCCTGAAGAACTGGGGGAGCGTGCTCACCGCGATCGTCACGATCCCGATCACCGTGCTCATCACACTCGTGGCGATGCACCTGACCCACATGAGCTTCAACATGATGACGCTCGGGGGAATCGCCGCTGCGATCGGCCTGGTGATCGATGATGCGATCGTGGTCGTGGAGTCGATCTACACGAAAATCGCCGCGGGCCGCCCCCGGCTCGACGGCATCCAGGAAGGGGTTGGCGAGATCCTCCACGCGCTCGTCGGGTCGACGCTCACGCCCGTCGTCGTCTTCCTCCCGCTCGCTTATTTGAACGGCATGGCCGGCGTCTTCTTCCGCGCCCTCGGCCTGACCATGACGGTGGCGCTGCTAGTCTCCCTGGCGCTTGCGGTCACCCTCACTCCCTCGCTCGCCGGATGGTTCATCCGGCCTCCAAAGGCGGCGGGCGTCGCCTCGCACAACGAGGAAGGCGGCTTCCTGTTCCGACGCATTCTCCATGTTTACGAATTCGCGGTGCGCCGGGCCCTGCGCCACCGCTGGCTCACGTTCGTCGCCTGCGTCGGGGTGCTAGTCGCCGGGGTGTTCGTGTATCGACAACTTGAATCCAACTTCATGCCCGATTTCGACGAAGGCGGCTTCGTCATGGACTACACCGCGCTTCCCGGCACCAGTCTCGCGGAGACCTCGCGCGTGCTCGACCAGGCGGAAAAGCTCATCCGGGCCAACCCCGACGTCGAAAGCTATTCGCGCCGCCTCGGCACCCAGCTCGGTCCCTTCATCACCGAGCCCTACGTCGGCGACTATCTCATCAAGCTGAAGGCAAATCGAACGCACACGACCGAACAGGTGCTCGCGGCGATGCGCCACCAGTTCAACGAGCGCTTCCCATCAATCCGCTGGGATTTTCACGGATTTCTCGACGACCTTATCGGCGACCTCCAGATGGCCCCCGATCCCATCGAGATCAAGCTGTACTCCCCCGACATGAACTGGCTGCAGAAGACCGCACGCCGCGTCGAGAAGCAGATCCAGAAAATCCCCGGGGTCGTCGACACCTTCGATGGGCTCACCGTCAGCGGTCCCTCGATCAACCTGCGCGTGAGGCCGGCCGACGCTGAACGCTACGGGCTCACGGTCCAGGACATCGCCGACACCGTGAACACGGCCCTGCTGGGACAGGTCTCGTCCCACGTCCTGCAGGGCGACCGCGTCGTCAACATCCGGGTACTCGCCGATCCCAAGTCCGTCTCCACCGTGGCCCAGCTCAAGGAGCTCCCGCTCCGCACGCGCTCGGGCGTCATCGTGCGTCTCGATCAGGTGGCCGATGTCCAGCTCCAGGCCGACGAGGTGGAGCTGAACCGGGAGGACCTCCGCCAGTACGACATAGTTTCCGCGCGCCTCGAGGGCCGGGATCTCGGGAGCGCGATGAAACAGATCAAGGCCACGCTCGCGAACGACGCCTGGCTTCCGCCCGGGTCCGTCGAATACGGTGGCCTGTACCGACTCCAACAGGAGTCGTTCCGAAACCTGGTCGCGGTGCTCGGCGCCGCCCTCCTGCTGGTCTTCACCGTCCTGCTGATCGAGTTTCGCTCGTTCCGCGAATCGTTCGCGATCGTCTTCGGGGCGATCCTCGCGCTCTTCGGAACAGTCGCGGCCCTGTGGCTTACCGGCATCTCGCTGAACATCGTCTCGTTTCTCGGCGCAATCATCGGCGTCGGAATCGTCGCGAAGAACGGCATCCTGGTGCTCGACTACAACCAACAGCTGCTCGACCAGGGTCTCGATCCCATCGAGGCCCTCGTGCAGTCGGGCCTGCGCCGGCTGCGCCCCGTGCTGATGACCTCGCTCGCGGCGGCGTTGGGCATGCTCCCACTCGCCTGGGGCGTCGGCACCGGCGCCCAGATGCTTCAGCCGCTCGGCGTCTCCGTCATCGGCGCACTCGTGATTTCCGTCCTGCTCTCGCTGATCGCCACGCCGACCGTCTACTCGATCCTCAAGGGAGCGCAGTCTCGCGCCCCGCGGGCTGCGTCCCAGCCAGGCAGATAGGATGAACTGACGGCGGGGCGCGGAATGAGCGCCCCGCCCGGGTCACCAGCCGTAGCGCGCGCCCAGCATCCAGGCCCTGCGGGCCGAAGGCACCGAGGGGACTTCCTGGTAGTTCGTGTTCCAAAGGTTGTCGACCTGGGCCGTCAGTTCGAGGCTCCGGAGCCAGACCGGACGGTACGAAAGTCCCACCGCGCTCAGGACGACGTCGCTTGGGGAGGTGCGCAACGAATTGGGTTCCTGGATACGGGCCTCGTTGTCCAGCCGTAGCTCGAAGCCGCCGCCCAGCCGCGCCACCACTGCCGCCGTCAGCCGCTGACGGGCGTAGTTGAGCGCATAGAAACTCGCATCGACCGCCGCCGAGCCGTAGTTGGCGTCCTTGGTCAGGGCCGTGTAGCCGAGGTTCAGATCCACCCAACGCCACGACCGGTACGCCACCAGTTCGACGCCTGCGGTCTTCACGTCGACCGCATTGGCGGTCCGCGCATAAACGCCCTGGAGGTAGGTCCAGTCGACCAGGTTGTGATCGTCCCGCCAGAACACAGCACCTCGGACCGACCAAGCGCCCAGCGGAGTGCTCGCGCCGAGTTCGAAGTTGTCCGAGCGGGTGCGTCCGAGATTCGGATTGCCGCGAAACAGTCCCGAGTTCGGGCTCGAGTCCAGCGCCGTATAGGTCGCGACCTGCGAGGTGCCCGTCACGCTGGCATAGACGCGCGTCTCGCCACGCCCCGGCGCACGGACAGTCCGCGCGATCTCGAAGACGGGCGAAACGGCCGAACCGTCCTTGTTCGTGTCGTCGTAGGTCGCTCCCGCCTTCACGTCCAGAAGGCTGCCGTCCGCCAGGGCCCAGGTCTTCTCCGGCACGAGCACCAGCTTCAGCGTGTCGCGATGCCTGAACCGGCCGAAGACCAGCGAGGTCGACTCGAGCGCGTCCATCGCCGCCTGCGCATCGTAGTTCAGCACCAGCGCGTCGGCGCCGAGGGTGGAGCGGCCCGAAAGCCCGGCGCCCGTGACCCACGTCGTGTGCTGGTACGGGTTGTAGAGGCCCGGGATGAAACGATCGAACTCGTAGTTGTCCTTGTTCCTGCGCCAGTAGGCCGCCGCCTCGAGGAAATCGCCACCGCCGAGCTCAACCCGATGGTTCAGCGTCGCAAACACCGTCTGCAGGTCCTCCGTCTCGTCCACGTTGAACGGCGTGTAGAGATTCGGCCATCCGAAGAACTTCGACTGATACCCGGCGAACAGGTCCGTCTGCCCCGCCCGGCTGCGCAGCTGCAGCCTCGCATTGTAACGATAGAACTTGTGGTCTCCGTACGGGATCGAGCCATCAGATGCCGAATGCGCGAACGCGACGTCCGCGCCGAGCGTCGCCGAATCGCCCAGGGCGTGCGTCGCCCCCTGATAGAATTCCTCCTTGTCGCTGTGATACTCGCCCCCGGCCGCCGACATCTCGCCGGCTTCCGTGATCGGACGCCAACCGTAGGCAATCGTGCCGACATTGGCATTCAACCCCTGCTCCGCGTCCGCCACGCCCGTCAGAACCTTTGGAGCCGTCAGCATCGCCGGAGCCACCGGGATCTCCGCAAGGTAGTGTCCCGTCTGCGGGTCGTACACGGACACAGCGCCGATCTTGAACCCCGAGTTCTCGAAAATGCCGCCGCGAATCGTCACGTCCGCCTGCGTCTCCGCGCCGTTGCGCGCCTGGACGTCCACGCCTGGATCGAATTTCAGCGCCGAGACCGGCGTGGCAAAAGTCCCCACCGGATCCTGGTTCGCGACCTGAATCGAATAAACCGATACAGGCTCCAGGTTCACGACCGGATCGCTTTGACCCAGGGCCGCCGTTGTGATGCCCGCCAGGGCGATGACACTGCACAGGTTTCTCATGGAAACGGCGGTTGTAAGCCCTTTGACGATCGAAACCAGCCAAAATGTTAAGGACATCGCGAATGTCTGATAACAATAGGCCCAAAAAAAACGTCCGGCTGGGACCAGCCGGACGTTTGAGTCGAAAAGGAGGTGAGGAGACTCAGTCTCCGTCGTTGCCGATCGCCTCGACCGGGCAGCCTTCCATGGCCTCGGTGCACTGGGCGATTTCTTCCTCGGTGGTCGGCTGCTTCGAGACGTAGGAATAACCTCCGTCGTCGTTGCGCGAGAAGAACGCAGGAGCCGTCTCGCGGCAGAGATCGCAGTCAATGCACTGCTGATCGACGTAAAATTTGCCCGGCACATTAACGGGCCACTTTTCAGCTTTATTTGCCATAGGTGCCATGAAGAAAATCCGGTCGCCCCCCCGATTGTCAAGTGGGCTCGCGGGAGTAAATCCGCTCCGAGCGGGGTGCTTTTCTTCTGCAGGCGGGAACGCTTGTATTTGGGATGCGTCTGCCTACTTTCGATCCAAATGGGTTCCTATAGAAGCTACATGCGCTCGGACTACGAGCCGGAGAAGACCTCGATTCTCATCTGGCTGATCTGCTCGCTGGTGGCTGGCTATATCGTCCAAAACGTTCTGCTCCGGCTGCTTGGCGATTACCCTTCGATCTACTCGGATTTCGCCGGTGCGATGTACCTGAGCATCCGGGGGCTGCATGGATTTCGGATCTGGACCCTGGTGAGCTACGCTTTTTTCCACGATCCGGAGAACCTCCTGCACCTGCTCTTTTCGATCCTCGGGCTCTATTTCATCGGCCGGGAGCTCGAGACGGTGCTGGGACGGCGGCTCTTTCTGGCGGCATTTCTGGTCTCCGTGCTGGGCGGAGGGATCCTGTGGTCTGTCGTGCATTGGAGCACGGGCGGGGCACTGCTCGGGGCGTCCGCAGGCGTGCTGGGGCTGTTCATGCTGTTTGTCTGCATGTATCCAGACCGTCCGATCACGTTCCTGCTTCTCTTCTTCCCGATCACGTTGCCG
>JAJXYI010000604.1 GCA_021780625.1 bacterium
CCCCCGCGTAGTCGTGTGCGTACACCTTGAGGGCGGCGTTCTGTGAGGTGACACTGCCCGAGCTGTTCGAGACGACGACCGCGTAGGTGCCCGCGTCTGAGAGCTGGGTGGAGGGAATCGTGAAGGTGGCCTGAGTGGCGCCTGCGATGGCCTGGCCTGCCTTGGTCCACTGGTAGGCCGGTGCGGGATCGCCCTCCGCCTCGACGGAGAAGCTGGCCTGTTGGCCGATGATGACGCTGAGCGACACCGGCTGGGAGTCGATTGTCGGTGCTTCGGGCGAAGTCGTGACCTCGAGCCTGACCAGCCGGCTGGTCACCGAGCCGAGCGTATTGCTCACGACGACGTCGTAGCTGCCGGAGTCGGAGGCTTGCACGTTCGAGAGGACGAGGTTCGCGGCCGTGGCCCCGGAGATGGCTGAGCCGTCCTTTCTCCACTGATACGTGGGCGCTGGATTGCCGGTGGCCGAGACCGAGAACGTGGCCGTGGATCCGACCTGAGCCTGTTCATTCTCCGGCTGCTCGGTGATGGACGGCGCCGCAGTCGGGTTGGAGACGGTCAGCGTGGCGCCGGAGGAGGTCGTGGAGCCCGCGCTGTTGGTTACGACCACGTCGTAGGTGCCGGCGTCGGACGCCGAAACAGTGTCGATCGAATAGGTCGAGTCGGTCGCCCCCGGAATGGCCACTCCGTCCTTGCGCCATTGATACGTGGGTTCTGGATTTCCGGTGGCTGTCACGGAAAATTCCGCTGAGCCGCCAACGGTCACGGTCGCGCTCCGGGGCTGTTGGCTGATGGTTGGCGCCGAACTTGCGGCAGTCACGGTCAACGTGGCGCCATCCGAAGTGACCGACCCCATGCTATTGGTCACCACGACGGTGTAGGTGCCGGCGTCGGACGCCGAAACCGTGCCGATCGAATAGGTCGAGTCGGTCGCCCCCGGAATGGTCACGCCGTCCTTTTGCCATTGGTAGGTGGGGGCGGGATTGCCGGTGGCCGAGACAGATGCGGCAAACCTGCTGCCTGGCGCAACGCTGGCGCTTAGAGGTTGCACAGTGATCGCTGGCGCTGTGGTCGCAGACCCCTGTGATGGTGACATCGCGATCAGGGTGATATCACCGCCCTCGTAGTTAACCTGGAAACTGTAGGTCGTCCCTCCATAGGATGCGGTCACCTCCGATCCGGAGGAAGGGGCGTTTGCAAAGTTTCCGACGATTTCAGTGCCCGTGTCGGCATTGATTAAGTAGGCCTTGAATCCGGGCGTTGGAGCGGACTCGAGTTTGATGGAAAGTGTCAATTTCCCCTGACCAATATCGACCTTCCCCCCGACCGGACTCTCGAAATTGAGTCCGGATGAAAAGCCTTTGCCGGCGAGAACCTGAAGGGATGATGGGGCGGCGACCGAAAAGGTGCATTTCTTGACCCATAGAATTCCACCGTACCCGTCATAGCCCAATCCGAGGGTGCCACCGTCAAGGGTAAGATTGCCATTGATCGTGCCGTAGCCGATTAACGTGCCGCCGGGAATTATGGTGAGGCCGGAGCCGGTTGTGATGTTGCAGAGGTAGGCGGAGAGATCGCCAGATAGTGCGATGCTCGACAGAGATGAAAGGTTGGCGTTATGGATCTGGATTTGTCCTCCAGCCGTCATAGGCCCGGTAGAATAGACACCGTTGCCATTCGATATGGTTATGGTCCCGTCGTTGATGAAGCGCGACGCGTCGATAGTTTCTGAGCTGCTGGCATCTCCGATAGTGCCTTCGTTCGTGAAGACTCCTTTGGGATCGTTCAACTGGAAGCTTCCCTCACGAAACGTCGTCTTGGGGTCGAGCGTTACGGAGCCATTCTGGACCACGATGGTGCCTTTGCTCTGAACAGTCCCGTTCGAAATCGTCCCAATCTCGTCGAACGTGAGGGTTCCCAACAGTCCCACGTTAATCGAGGACCCGGTGAATTTGGATTGGTTGGAAAACGATATCTTTGCCCCCGCTGGAACGGAGAGGTTGCCGACAAGGGTGGCACCATCAAACGTGCCGCCCTGCGAGGTAAACGTGAGTGCAGAGGACGTGATCGTTCCACCTTGGATGGTCGCTCCGTCGAGCTCATAGGAGCCGCCAACCGGGGCTTGAAGTGTCAAACCAGAATTGTCCACCAGTCCATGCAGTCGTACATGGCTTTGGGTATCCATTTGTACCTGACTCAGGTCTGAAGTATGAATGGATCCCATTACCTCAACATCCCCGCCATCGATTGCCTCGATCCTTCCGCCACCTCCGAATCCATTCCCGAGAAAAATCGTCCCGCCATCGGCGATGACGGAGCCATTGTTGGTGAACGTCGAACCGGTTGAGCGATTCGGAAGTGATGAGTATTCCTCGCCTATGCGAAGGACTGCGGAAGATATTGATTTGATTATTCCGTCGTTTGTCAGTGGATACCCATAGAGCACACCATCCTGGCTTGAGTGGATGATTGTTCCTTGGTTTGTGAATGCACAGCCCGGGTCACAGTCGATGGTGACCGGCCCCTGGACCACGGAGTTTGAATCCAGATTGAGGGCGCCGGGCGTTCCATTTGACGATGTGACTCCGAGCCGGGATTCAGGCGCCATTGAGATGGTCTTACCGACGAGTGAGCCTTTCTGGGCCCACCAGAGTTGGGCTCCGTTGCTCAGTGTGATGTTTGCGCCTCCAACGGATGAATTGCCTTCGAGCAGGACGGATGTGTACCCCGAAATGGGAACGTCACCAGCGATTTCAACTCCGTAGAGTGACGATTGCTGGCCGAGGAAATTTACTGCTCCTGATGCGATGACGCCTCCGGTCATCGCAACGCCGTCAAATTGGAACTTCCCTCCGGTTGGGGCGCCGAGCGTGAAACCGGTGTTGTCAATGGTGCCCTGCACGATGGCCTTCCCATTCGGCATGAGTTCAACCGTCCCGATCTGGCTGGTCTTATGCACCTTGAACACGATCTCGCTGCCACCGATGTTTGCTGTCGAAATCACGCCCTCATTGGAAAAATTGCCCAATAGTGTGATGATGCCTCCATTTGAGGTGATCGTTCCGGTCGTGTCGTTCTGCGCCGAATAGGAGGAGTCGGTGTTTCCAATCGTAAGGTCTGATGCGCTCGTGATCGTTCCCGAGTTGAGGAAATGAGGCGTGGAGAGCGTCATGCCTTCCATGTCCAGATTGGATTCGGTGATTTGTCCTTGGTTTACGAATGACGCCCCAGGGGCATTCGATATCACGTTGACGTCGCGGCTAAGGGTGGAATCCGGACCGATGGTCAAGGTGTCGCCCGGGCCGATCGCAATCACCGCCTTGCTCTGCATCGTGACGCTCTTGCCGGACAAGGTTCCGGTCTGGTTCCAATTCAGAATGGAATTGGCACCCATGATGATGCTGGGTCCGGAGATCGTGGAATCGCCTTCAAGGGTAAAGGTGGCAGCCACACCGACTATCGCATCCCCTGCATAGGAGACTTGGTTGATGTCGAGGGCTCCATTGATACCAATGTTTAGCGCCTCCGCTTTGACGGTTCCGCCGGTGATGCGCGCTCCTTTGCTCTGAAATACTCCGCCAGTTGGTGCAGTCAGCGTCGATCCGGTGTTGTCAAGCTGCCCGGAGAGGACGATTTGACCGCTTCCAGCTATGGACAAGGCGCCTAAGTCCGAGGTTTTCCCTTGGCCAGCGAGCGCGATAGATCCGGAGCCCGATGCTGACAGCGTACCTGTGTTGGTGAGGTCGCTGTCAACGAGCAACGTGCCGGCACTTACATTCACCGCGCCCGTATTGGAGAAAGTACCACTGGTGCCGTGGTGCCCTATCTCAAGTTGAGTGCCAGACTGGGTAACCGATAGGTTTCCGTTGTTGGTGAATGATGCGACATCAATTCCAGCATCCCCAATTTGGTGCACGAGGCTGCCCGAATTGGTCACGGAGCCTGTTTTGTCCTGATCGGTAATATTCAGGTGTCCGGTTATCGACGACGCAGGGTCCAGAGTCAGAGTGCCTTGGGGGCCGATGACCATCGTGGAGTCCGCGGCCATGGAGGCTACGACGTTTGAGAGAGTGCCGCCGCTGTTCCACTCAAGGGTTCCGTTGCTTCCAATCGTCAGGGTCGTATTGGCTACGGTCGTCTGATCCGAAAAGGTCTGAGTCCCATTCGCTGGTACGGAGATGGGGGTTGTGACAGTTGTCGCGCGCGCCTGAGCCGACATGAGAATCGTGCCGAGCACGGCACACTGGATGGTTGCGCGCAGCGACGTAATGACCGAATGGGTGGAACGTCCAGTGTCCGGAGTGAAATCGACGCGGGCTAGTATGGTCAGGCGCATGGCGTGGCTGAAATCGGAAACTTTGTCCGAAGCCTAGGAGTCTTTGATTCTCGCGAAGCATCGGCTGCATCTTCCTGCTCGCTGGCTTGCGAGTAAGATTATGACTGGTACAGAAAGATCTTCGAATTTGTGCAGAAATGCAAATCGCCCGTCGCGTCTCGTCTGGCAGTACCGAGGCCTGGTATTTGAAAGCGCATGACTCGGCGAATTTGTTAAGGGGCTGGGAACCCGCCTCCTAGCAAATCTCCGACAGAGGTTGCGTGAACAGGAACGCGGCGGTTCGCTGGCGCCAATTCTGTCACCTGTGGACGGAATTGGGACCACGGCGCGAAACGAAATTCGGTGTTAGAGTGCGGCCATGAACACCACCATGAAAGCCTGGCAACTCTCGAGCGGCGCGACTGCCGGCCTCGAACTCGTCGATCGTCCGACTCCGCAGCCACGTGACGGCGAGGTCGTCTTCAAGTTGAACGCCGCGGCGCTCAATTACCGCGACCTGCTCATCCGGAGCGGCAATTACGGCGTTGCCGCGGGCCCCCGCCCGACGATTCCCGCCTCGGATGGCGTCGGTGAAGTCGTCGCTGTCGGCGCGGGTGTGACCCGGTGGAAAGTCGGCGACCGCGTGGCCGGTGCCTTCCGGCCGAAATGGATCGACGGCGACCTGACCCGCGAGGGCTCGGAGTGGGCGCTTGGCGCGGGTGCCGTGGACGGCGTGCTCGCCGACTATGTCGCGCTCCCTGCGACCGGCGTGGTTGCGGTTCCCGAACACCTGACCGACGAAGAGGCCGCGGCCCTGCCTTGCGCGGCGGTGACCGCCTGGAATGCCTTATTCGTCGCGTATGAGACGAAGCCTGGCGACACCGTGCTCGTCCTGGGAACCGGCGGCGTTTCGCTGTTCGCGCTGCAGTTCGCCAAGCTCGCCGGTGCACGGGTGATCCTCACGTCGAGCGACGACGCCAAGCTCGAGCGTGGCCGTGCGCTTGGCGCGGATGAAACGCTCAACTACCGCACCCACGCCGACTGGCCGGATCGGGTGCTCTCGCTGACCGGAGGCCGCGGCGTCGATCTGGCGGTCGACGTCGTGGGTGGCAAGGGCCTCAACGCGGTCGTGCAGGCGGCGCGATTCGGAGGCACGGTCGCGTTGATCGGGGTGCTCGAGGGGTTTGAAGGGGCGGTCTCGACCGGCCAGATCCTGCGCAAGGGTATCCGTATCCAGGGAATCTCGGTCGGCTCGGTGGCGATGTTCGAATCGATGAACCGGGCCATCGCCCAAGCCAGGCTCAGGCCGGTTATCGACCGAGTGTTCCCGTTCGAAGAGGTGCCGGCCGCCTACGAACACCTCGCTTCGGGGAAGCACTTCGGGAAGGTGGTGATTCGACGCTAAGCTTCGCGGGCTTCTTCTTTCCTGGCGAAATGCCCAGGTGCCGGGCCGCCCAATCGCGCAGCTGTTCCATGAGGGGACGCAGCGCAAGGGCGGACTCGGTGGCGGCATAGACGACCTTCGGAGGAACGCCTGCCTCGACGCTGCGGGTCGCCAGACCGTCACGCTCCAACTCCCGCAACTGCCGCACGAGCATCCGCTGGGAAATGTGCGGCAGCGACCGGCGAAGCTCGTGAAAACGACGGGGCCCCGCGAACAGGCGCCACAACAGCAGTCCCTTCCACCGTCCGCCCAGCAGATCGAAGGCGGCCTCGATTGGACAGCCGCCCGTCTCGACGCGATAGCGATGATCGAGCGGTGAGGCAGAAGGGTGCAGGTTTGGCATGGCTGGAAGGCAAGCTACGAGTGTCCGACGGATCCGCAAGGGATGTGCTCAGCCTCCGGTCGCCATGCTCGAGGCTAGTGCGTCAGGTCTGGCGGCGTGAGGCAGTGCGCGAGCGGGTGCGCGCCGTCGCGCTGGCCCCATTGCTCGAAGAAGACGAGATCCTCCAACTTCGTGCGCGGCAGCCAGCCTACGGTCTCGAGGTCGGGCTTCGGCTTGAAGGCGCTGACGTACCCAAGGCAGAAATACCCGATCAGGGTGATGTGCTCGGGTATGGCGAGCGCCTGCTGAAGCACCTCCGGGCTGAAGATGCTCACCCAACCCATGCCGAGGCCCTCTGCACGCGCCGCGAGCCACAGGTTCTGCACCGCGCAGACGCTGCTGTAGAGGTCCATCGTCGGCATGTGCGTGCGACCGAGCACCACGGGGCCCGTGCGTCCGCGATCGCAGGTGACGCAGATGCCGATGGGCGCCTCGAGGATGCCCTCGAGCTTCAGGCTCCGATACAGTTCCTGCCGATCGCCGGCGAATTTCTCGGCCGCCTCGCGATTCGCCCGTTCGAAGGCCTCGTGTACGCGACGTTTCGTCTCCGGGGATTCGACGATGATGAAGTTCCAGGGCTGCATGAAGCCGACCGAGGGAGCGTGGTGTGCCGCGTGTAGTATCCGACTGAGTACATCGACGGGCACCGGTTTGGGCAGGAACTGGCTGCGCACGTCGCGACGCGAATGGATCGCGCGATAAACCGCCTCCCGTTCGCTGTCG
>JAJXYI010000153.1 GCA_021780625.1 bacterium
GGAGTCGACATTGAACGTCGTCGGCGAACCCGAGACCGTCACATTGCCCGTGAGCGTGCTGCTTCCTGAAGTCACGTGGATGCCGCCAATTCCGCCGTATCCAGTGCCGGCGACCGTGATGTTGTCGCTGACGGCGGCATTGTTGGTGAGCTCGAGCGTCGCACCGGAACTAACCGTAAACCCGTTTGCGTTCAGACTTCCGAACGGATTCGCCACCGCGAGCTGGAGGATGCCGTTGTTCACATACACGCCGCCCGAGAATGAGGAGTTGGAATTGTTGAGGATCACGCGGCCCGCCCCTGTGCCGTCCTTGATGAAGTTCGTCGATCCCGTGATATTGGCGTTCACCACCAGATTTCCCGATCCGGTCACGTCGAAGACCGTGTTGCGGCTGAGCTGCAGCGTGGAGAAATTCAGCGTCTGCGTGTTGCTCGATTGCTGCTGGATGTAGGCGGCCACGCCTGAAGAGCCGCTGGACATCGTCAAGGTGCGCCCCGAACCATTGATCTGATACGAGATCGCATTCGTCGCAAAACGCAGGCCATTCACAGTTCGATTACCGCCCAGGTCCGGCGTTGTGTACTGTCCCTGGGTGCCATTCGAGCCATCAAAGACCGCAACTGCCGTGGAGCTGTTGGGACGTCCGGCCGGGCTCCAGTCGCTGCTAGAATACCACGAGTTGCTCGTATTGCTGATCCACGTGTAGGTGTTTTGCACCGTCGGCGTGAGCAGGTATCCAGTGCCGTAGGACCCAAGGCTGGTGCTCGTACCAGACTCGGTCGCATTGCCGTAGCCAGAAATGTAGATGCTGCTGACGGTCTGGCCCTTGACCGTGCTGGCCAGCGTGTCCGTCCCGCTCTCGTAATTGTTGATGACGAGCGTGCCCGACTGGCTGGCAATGGTTCCGAATACGAAGCTGTTCGCCGTGCCTGTGGTGCCGAAATCGAGCGTGCCGTTGTTGAAGGAGAGATTGCCCACCTTCTGGGAATTTCCATTCAGATTCAGTGTGCCGCCGGCGAGATTGAGCGAACTCGACTGGCTGAGAACGTCGTTGTTGTTCAGCTGGACCGTACCGGCGTTGACGGTCGTCGTGCCGGTGTAGGTGTTGGCGCCGGAGAGAATCAGGGTGCCCTGCCCCGTCATGTTAAGATTGCCCGCCGCGCCCGCACTCGCGCTGTTCTGGATCACGCCGGAGATGGTCGCGGTATTGCCAGAATCGACGTTCACCGTGAGCGTGCGACCTGTCGCGCTGCTGTCGGACAAATTCACCGTGCCCGACTGCGTCGCGTTGATCATGTTCAACGTGTGGTCGCCGCCCGTCAGAGTCAGCGTGCCGCTCGTGGTGATGTTTGAAACGGTCGTGTCGCCCTGGAGCGTCAGAATATTTCCAACCGTGTTGTTCGCCGTGGAGCTGAGCGTGCCGCCGTTGAGGGTGACCGCCCCGGTGCCGAGGGCGCTGTTATTGCCGACGGCCACCGTGCCGCCATTGATCGTCGTGCCGCCCGAATAAGTATTGCTGGCACCCAGCGATAACGTGCCAGTGTCGCTCTTGGTCAGCGAACCGGCGCCCGAAATCACGCCCGCAATCGAGGTCGCACCGGCGCCGTCGACGGTCACCGCGTTTCCATTGGTGGCCAGGTTGCCGTTCAGGTTTAGGGTCCCCGTCGAGCCGTTTTGGATTTCGAGGGCGTTCGCCGTGGTGATCCCCGCATTGATCGTGTGGGAGGTCGCATTGCCGTTGACGTTGGAGACCAGCAGTTGGGAGGTGCCAGTGCCGTTGGAATTAAACTGAAGCTGCCCGCCCGCCGAGCTGTTCACTGTGTAGCTGTAGGGTGAATCGATGGTCAGCGAGCGAATCGTCGGCGAATCGCTGCCGAGGTCCACCGTTTGGATGGACGTCGCGGAGATCGACGGATTCGCATTCGCCGCCGTGTTGTCGAGGCGAATGTCCGCGTAGGTCGGCGGGAGCGAATTCCAGTTCGACGCCGTTCCCCAAGAGTGGTCACCCGACGCGACCGCGCCACCGGTCCAGTAATTGGCGATCGAGGTGGAAATGGTGAGGTCGCGAATCTCGTGATAATCGTTCAAACCGCCCGTGCCGGCGCTAAATCCGAACGCAAGCTGGTTGGGACGCGTGTAGCTGGACAGGTCGAGCGACAGGACCAGGGTCGGAGCGCTGGTGGCCCCCTGTTGCAGGTAGACGGAAAGCAGGTTCTGCGGAGTCAGCGAGATGATGACTTGGCGGAAATCCGCCCCGGTCTGATCCGGTCGTGTCGTCGCGTTGGCAATCGAGAGGCCAGGCGTCAGCGAGTTGGTGCCGCCCAAATACGAATAACCGCCAAAATATCCGGAGACGCCGTTGATCGTCTGGTAGCTGTTGGGATCGTAGGGGCCACGAACGCCGATCGCCTGCGGGGTGAAGCCGGGGCCGCCGACGCGGCCTTCGGTCGGGTTGGCAAAGTTGCCATATTCGTCGAGACCGATCGCAAGATAACCACCCGCCAAGCCGCCGTGAGTTGTGTCCGCTCCCAGATTCGCATTCTTTTGCGCATAACCCAAGCTGCCGCCATAGGCACCAGGCGTGAACGTCGACCCCATCACCGTCGGGTCGTACAAGAAGAACGTTAGGCCGTCCGCCCCTGACCCTCCCCAGGACGAATAGGTGAACTTGGCATACACCGTCGCACCAACCGCGTTGAACGACTGATTGTAGGCGGCGTAAGTGGCCTCCGCATTCTGATTCTGCGTAAGTCGCAGCCATCCATTACCCGCCGTGTCGATACCACTCGCTGCCGTCAGCTGTGGGCTATACGTCCCGCTGTCCGCCCCCAAGGTCCAGCCTGACGCGTTTGAGTCGCGGAAGCTGTCTGTGACCGTTTGACCCACCACGCGGCCAGCAAAAAGACCCAGTAACGCCAAGAGTGGCAGCCACGGGGTATTGCGTCGATACTTGGATCTGTGGAATCGATCCATGGAGAAGCTGAAGCCACCTCTAATCTGCAAGCCCCTTTCAGAGGGTCAATAGTCAATCTCCCTAGGCGTTTCTAGGTATAAATACCTAGGTTTTCCCGCTTAAGATAAAAAAGCGCCGCGTTTTAGGCGGCGCTTTGGTCGAAATCGGACTCTTTCAGCCGGCGCTTACTTCGCCACAGACATACGAAACATGATCGTCTGGTGGTAAGTCTGGCCGGGCTTCAGCTCGGTCGAGGGGAACTGGGGCTGATTCGGCGAATCCGGGAAGTGCTGGGGCTCCATGCAGAAGCCCATGCGGTACTTGTACACCACTCCGTACTTGCCGGTCAGCGTGCCATCCAGGAAGTTGCCGGTGTAGAACTGGAGTCCGGGCTGCGTGGTATAAACCTCAAGCACACGGCCATTTGTGGGATCCTCGACACGGGCGGCCAGACTGAGCTCGCCGGGGTGCTTCTTATTCAGCACCCAGTTGAAATCATAGCCGCCGGCATACTTGAGCTGTTGGTTGTCCTCGTTGATCCGAGCGCCGATGGCAGTCGGATGGGTGAAGTCCATCGGGGTGCCTTTCACGGGCTCCAGGACGCCGGTCGGGATCAGAGCCGCGTCGATTGGGGTGAATTTGTCGGCATTCAGATACACAATGTCGTCGAGAATCGTGCCCTTGCCGGCGAGATTGAAGTAAGAGTGCTGCGTCAGGTTGAGGACCGTCGGCATGTCCGTCGTCGCGGTGTAATCGACGCGCAGGGCGTTGTCGCTGGTCAGCGTATAGACGACCTTGACGTTAAGGTTGCCGGGATAGCCCTCCTCACCGTCGTGACTGAGATAGGTGAGCTCAAGCGCGGGCTGGTCGCCGGCGATCATCGTGGGGGTCCAGACGACCTTGTTGAAACCAACGACGCCGCCATGGAGCGTGTTCGGCGGATTGTTGATGGCCAGCGTGTAGGTCTTGCCCTCGAGGGTGAACTGACCCTTCGCGATGCGGTTGCCATACCGGCCGATCAGCGCGCCGATGTAGGTGGTCGACGTCTCGTAGGGCCCGACTGAGTCGAACCCGAGCACGACATCGCCCATCTTGCCGTTGCGATCAGGCACGATGAAATGGGTGACCACGCCTCCAAAATTAGAGATCTGGACCTCGACGCCATTGGCATTTCGCAACGTGAAGAGCGAAATCGGGGTGCCATTCTGCGTCGTGCCCCAGGGTTGTGAGGTGATGCTGCCTCCTGCGGAAGCAGCGGCGGCTTGGGAGGATGCGATGCTCATGCTGACACCAATCAGAAAAAGAAAGCGGCGGAACGGAAGCATAGAATAAGGCTGGGTTGGGGAGTTTCGCCCTCCTGGGGAGAGGGCTCGGTTGGGAGTGTTAAGGTTGAAAACCCGATGCGGCGGGGGTCAATGCGCACCCCGTTGTACCGTAATGCTCGGGCCGTGACGCGCGGTCACGGGGTCGCCCGAACCCGCCGCTCAAGAGCGTCGAAATCCATGGCAAGCGGCGTCTCCGGGACGACATGCATGACGGCCCGTGCCCGTTCGAGCGCCCTGCGTGCCTCGGGAATACGGCCCTTCAATACGAGGTGTTCCACGAAGACGCGGACAACCTGGTCGAACAGCACCGCGCCGCCGTCGGGCCCGTACCGGTCGACGACCCGATTGTAGTCTCCAATCTGAGACACGAAATCCCGCCGGTCGAAGTCGGAGGCGAGTTTAAGGGCGGCCTCGCGAATAGCGAGGTCGGCGCGCCGCCCGCCGTAAGCGCGGATGAACTCGGCCTGCATATGGTCAGCGCGGCTGGTTTCGCCCCGCGCGCGCAGGCTCGCCACGAGCAGGTCGTTGAAACGCGATTCCAGATCCGGGTAACGGCGGAATGCATGACAGGCCCGTCCCAGGATGACCTCCGTCGCCGCGGGAGGATCGCCCCGGCGCCGCGAGGCGTCGAGCAGTACCTGCCAGGCCGCGAGGTTCCGATCCTCCGAACGCAGCGCGTCCTCGGCAGCGTCGACCGCCTGCCGGTCGTCGCCGGAGTTGAGAAAGGCGCGCGCGAAATCGGACTGGATCCGCGATCGGCGCGTCGAGGCAAGCCGCTGGAACCGCTCGCTCAGGAAACGGATTTCGTGATCCGTCATCCATCCCCAGGTCTGGGGATCGATCGCCCGGCCGGTCACGAGGCGTTGCTCCGCATACCGGCCTCCGTCCAGCCTCCAGCGTCCGTCTCCGTCCAGATACCCGAACCAGGCGTGCCGCCCGTCCATCCCGGCGCCCATGAACAGGAGCGTCGGCACGCCCCTGGCCTTCCCAACCTCGCAGGCGAAGTACGCCTGATCCACGCAGATCCCCCCGCGGCCGAGGATCAGGGGAAGCGAGTAGTGGTCCCCGGGCCAGACCGCGCGTCCGGTCTGCAGGCGTTCGACGCGGTAGGGAACCATCGAATACACCTTGTCGAGGTGTGCCAACGGCTCGTCCACCACCTTCTGCGCCCAGGTCAGCTCGTCGAAGGGAGCCGCCGCATCCACGACGAACTTCAATTCGTCCGCGCCCAGGCGCTTCAGGGGCTGGTAGCAGCGGCCCGCTCGGTCCTGGGCCACGAAGAACCGGAATGTGGCCAGGGCGTCGGGCCACTTGCGCGGAAGCGCCGCCGGACTCACCTGGCCGTGCGGCCACCACGGCGGCGGAGCCGTGTCGTGCACGACCGCGATCGCAATCGCCAGGTTCCGGTAGGCCCGGAAATCATCCGGATCACCGTCGTGAAGTCGCCCGAGGATCGTCAACACCCCGGGCGGATAATCGAAGGGACTCAGTTGGGCGAAGAAGGCATCGAGAAACGCCGGATCGCCTGCGAGTCCGGCCTGGGCGGCCGGGGACAGGCGCGCCGACAGGGCCACTCCGCGCCTGATCTCGTAGCTCCGCGGCAGATTGGGATGCGCGAGTCCGGCAGACTCGATGCCGTGTATCCACGTTTCCACCGCACTCGTCTCCGGCTCGCCGAGCAGTGCCGCCCAGCGTGCGAGATTAAGCCACGCCCTGGCCGACTCCAGGTTGCCCGTCGCATACGCCTCGAAGGCGGCTGTCCGGAGTCCGGGGGCCACCGCCGCCCAGCCGTCGCTGCGCGCGGCCTCCACGACCTGTTCGACCCGCTGGTCCGATGGCGACGCCTGCAGCTCACCGGCCGGCACCGTCTCCGCTGGACCGGCCTGAAGCCGGAGCACGACGCACACCCACCAGACGGCGAGGTACGTCCTCCGGAGCTTTCGATGGTTCGGATTCAGGACCATGCACGGACGCTGCCGCGCAGGGCGCGGGATTTCAACGCCGCGCCTCGCCAGGATCCTCGGCGGGCCGCCAGTCGACGAGCTCGAGCTGGAGCAGTTTCCGGTCGTTGAAATAGTTCCAGGTAAGCTCCACCGCGAGGTCCACGGGGCGCCCCACCGGGGGCACTCGATGCGCGAATTTCCACGCCACACCGTGCAGTCGCCGGCCGCGCGCATCCTCGAAATGGAACCGAAAATGCGCCTGCTTGAACACCTCGGGTGCCTGCCGGAAGACGACGCCGCGGATGCCGAAGACGGGTTCAGGATTTCCCTGGCCAAAGGGATGCAGCGCGTCGAGCTCCTCCATCTGGCGCTCGCGGATTTGCTCGGGGAGCAGCCACGCGGAGATCGTGATCTCGCGTTCGGCGATCCCACCGCCCGTGGCGTCCGCCACGGCCTTGGCAAACCGGACCCGGAAGGATTCCACATGCTCCCGCGGGATGGCCACGCCGACAGCCATCGGATGCCCGCCCCAGCTCGTGAGATTCTCGCAGCAGGTTCCCAGGATCTCGACGAGGTTGAGCCCGTCGATGCTCCGGCCCGATCCCTTCGCGAGCTCACCCTCGTTGC
>JAJXYI010000473.1 GCA_021780625.1 bacterium
TTTCGGATGAGTGCCGATTCTGGGCCGCGAAACGCTCCTGAACTCCTGGATCTCGACCGGTTTCAGCCCAAAAAACGCAGTCGTATTTGAACCACGGAGACGCAGAGGACACAGAGGATAGCCATTAGGGAGTGCCTGGCATCCGATCTTATTAACCTTCGAGGTGAAGCATGGTTCAGTTCACCATTCTTAATCCTAAGTTCGGCGAATGAATGGAACAGAAGGCAACGAAGGGAACGAAGGACAAACAGCTTACCACGGAATTGAGAGCGTTGGTTTATTCACCGTTTTGGTAAGTCGATTTTTGCTCAGTGATTTCGTGTAATCGCTTGGTTTGGCCTTCTTTGTTGTCTTCGTTTCCTTCTGTTAGCTGCGTTTTTTAGATTAATTCTGGCTCTGTGTCCGCCGTGTGTCGGTGGTTCAACTACGGTATTTCGATTCAGAGCGTAAACCCCGCGGACGTGGCGTCCGCCACGAAGCCGCGGACAGTGTCGAGCGACATGAAGGGCAGGTCCCGCCCCAGGAACTTGGCGGCCTTGGCGAGGATCTCGTGCGGCACGGTGACGATCGAGCATCCGCACTCGGCCGCCTGCACCACGTTGTACACCTCGCGCACGCTCGCCCAGAGCAGCTCGGACTTGGGGAGGACTCGCAGCAGGCCGACGCACTCGCGTACGACCGGCATCGGATCCCGTCCGGTATCCGCGATCCGGCCTGCGATGATTGACACCACCGAGGGCACCGCGGGGTTGAGCGCCTGCGCGACTTCGCGGACCTGGTCCGGAGACACGACCGCCGTGACGTTCACGCGCACTCCCCGGGACGCGAGGTCCCGGATGAGCGGGGCCGACGACTCGCCGCGCGAGTTGGTCACCGGAATCTTCACGTAAACATTGTCCGCCCACCCCGCGATCTTCAGGGCCTGGCGGCGCATGTCGGGAAAGTCGTCGGAGAGCACCTCCAGCGAGATCGGCTTTGCGGTGACGGTTGCGAGGATGTCGCGGGCGAAGGCCTCGTAGTCGCGGATGCCCGCACGCTTCATGAGCGACGGGTTCGTCGTCAGTCCGTGGATATAGGGCTGACGGTAGAGCTCGAGGATTCCGGCCTTGTCGGCACCGTCGGCGAAGATCCGGATCTTAAGTTCGGGAAGCGTGGACATTGTGGGTTGGGCGCCGGAGGGGGCCGGCCGTGGCAAGCAAGCCATGGAAATCGGCGCGCGTCGAGTCCGCGCCGCCTCATTTTCCCGCCGCCTCAGACCGCGCTTGTCCGGGTCTCCCGCAGGATCTGGTCGACGCCCTCGACGAAGCTCCCGACGACGAAGTCGGGCGGGGCGGAGAGCGTTTCCGCGTATCCAAAATCAATATGCACCGTGCGGACTCCCGCGCGGTGGCCGCACTCGATGTCGCGCCAGCGGTCGCCGATCATCCACGAGCGCGAGAGGTCGAGCCTCAGCGCGGCCGCGGCGTCGAGCAGCATGCCCGGCTCGGGCTTCCTGCGTCGGGAAGGCTGGCCCTGGCCGGGGTCGTAGCAGACCTCGATCAACTCGATCTCCGGAACCAGCCCGAGCAGCTTCGCATGCATGGCCTCCACGACCTCGCGCGCCTGAAGGCCGCGCCCGACGTCGGGCTGGTTCGTGGCCACGACCAGCGCGAAGCCCGCGGCGCGCAGCGCGCGGCACGATTCGGGCACCCCGGGAAAGAGCCTGAAGTCGTCTACCGTGGCGGGAGGGTAGGCCTTGCCCTCGCGAACGACCTGCACGTTGAGCGTCCCGTCGCGGTCCATGAAGACGGCGGGGCGGGGGCTGGGGACGCTCATGGCAGCAGTCGGGACTTTTTCCGGAACACGCGGTAGTTCAACATCAGGAACACCAAAAGCGTGGAGGGGGGGAGTGCAAGCGCCGCCGACAACAGGACGCCCAGCCCGAGCGGCCCGTGGCAGAGATGGAACAGGGTGAGGTTCACCAGGTAGCTCAGCGCGGCGGTGGCCAGGTACTCGGCCAGCTGCCTCCAGGCGTCGTGCCGGTCGCTTGGCAGAGCCCAGAAGCGGTTCATCAGGTAATGCGTTGCCGTGGAGCAGAAAAACGAGCAGCTAAAGGCGATGTCCGGAGCCAGCCATCGTTTGTACACGGCGAGCGTTGCGAACTGCACGAGCGCCGCGACGCCGCCCACGGTGAGGAAACGCAAAAACCTCACTTGCGTCTCGCGCGACGGTATCTTGGCCTTGGACATCGGCCTATCCGAATGAGTGTCACCGGCCTATCGCAACTCCAATTCGCCCAGGTGGGCTGCGGCCTGATCGGCCGCAAACGGGTGCACGCGCTCGGCCAGCGGGTCGGCCTGCGTTATGCGTGCGATGTGGATGCCACCCGCGCCGCCGAGGTTGCCGCGCTGGCTCCCGGCTGCCGCGCCGTCACCGACCTGCGCACCGTGCTCGCCGATTCGGCGGTCGATGCAGTGGTGATTTCGACAATCAACGCCTCGCTTGCGTCGCTCGCCCTCGAGGCGGTGCGGGCGGGCAAGCACGTGCTCCTGGAGAAGCCCGGAGCGCTGACGGCGGCCCAGCTCCGGGAACTCCAGGCGGCTGCCGCAACCACCGGTTCGCGCGTGCGGCTCGGATACAACCACCGCTTTCACCCCGCGCTGCGCAAGGCCCGCGAACTCGTGGATCGCGGAATGCTCGGTCCGCTCATGTTCCTGCGCGGGCGCTATGGCCACGGCGGACGGCGCGGCTACGACCGTGAATGGCGCTCCGACCCGCGGCTGTCGGGCGGCGGTGAACTCATCGACCAGGGCGTGCACCTGATCGACCTGGCCCGCTGGTTCCTGGGCGACTTCGAGCGCGTCGAGGGGCATGCGACCACCTATTTCTGGGACATGCCCGTCGACGACAACGCGTTCCTGTCGCTGCGCACCGAGGAGGGGCAGACCGCCTGGCTGCACGTCAGCTGCACGGAGTGGCGGAACCTGTTCTCGCTTGAGCTCTACGGGCGCACCGGCAAGGTCTCGATCGAGGGCCTCGGAGGCAGCTACGGCGTCGAACGCTGCACCTTTTACCGCATGCTCCCCGAGATGGGGCCGCCCGAGACGACGTCGTGGGAGTATCCGCGCGGCGACGACTCGTGGGCGCTCGAGGCCTCGGCCTTCGTCGACGACATCCTGCTCAAGCGTGACCCCTCGCCGGGGCTCGCGGACGGCGCGCGCATCCTCGAGATCGTCGAGTCCGTGTACCAGAAGAGCGGCTACACGTTCGCCGCGCCGGGCGCGCGCTGAACGGCCGAAGTTTCCCGCCTTTCCATGATCATCACCCGATCGCCCCTACGCGTCTCCCTAGGGGGAGGCGGCACCGATCTTCCCTCGTATTACCGGGAGTTCGGCGGCTTCCTGGTCGCCGCGGCGATCGACAAGTACGTGTACATCACCCAGCACCGGACCTTCCAGGAGGAGATCATCCTGAAGTATTCGAAGCTGGAGCGTGTGCGCGAAGTTTCGGAGATCGAGCATCCGATCGTGCGCGAGGCCCTCTCACTCGTCGGTGCGGCCGACCTGCGCCACCTCGAGCTCACGTCCATGGCGGACATCCCGGGCGGCACCGGCCTGGGTTCGTCGGGCAGCTTTACCACCGCGCTGCTGAAAGCCCTTCACGCATCCCAGAAGCATCCCGTCTCGCCGGCGGAGCTCGCCGAGCAGGCCTGCGCCATCGAGATCGACCGGCTCGGCGAGCCGATCGGAAAACAGGATCAGTACATCGCCGCGGTCGGGGGCATCACGGCGTTCACGTTTCACCCCGACGGCCGCGTCGAGTACCGCCCGGTGCGGCTTGCCGAGGAGACGCTCTACAACCTCGAGGACAACCTGCTGCTGTTCTTCACCGGCTACAGCCGCAGCGCGTCGTCGATCCTCAGGGACCAGAACGACCGCTCGAAACGCAACGACGCGGCGATGCTCGAGAACCTCCATTTCACCAAGGACCTCGGCCTGCGCTCGCTCGAGTGCCTGGAGTCGGGCGACCTGGATCAATTTGCCGCGCTGATGGACCGCCACTGGCGGCGCAAGCGCGAGCGTTCGACGGGCATGAGCAACGAACGGATCAATGCGTGGTACGACCATGCGATGGCCAACGGTGCGCTCGGGGGGAAACTCATCGGTGCGGGTGGCGGCGGCTTCCTCATGTTTTACGCGGGCGACAAGACGCGCCTCCGGCGCGCAATGCGCGAACAGGGACTCGAGGAGGTCCGCTTCCGGTTCGACTTCGAGGGCACGAAGGTCGTCGTGCAGAACTGAGGACAGAGGTCGGAGGTCGGAGGTCGGAGGTCGGAGGTCGGAGGTCGGAGGTCGGAGGTCGGAGGTCGGAGGTCGGAGGTCGGAGGTCGGAGGTCGGAAGGCGGAGACAAATTTCAATCAAAAAACGCAATGAACAGAAGGAGACTACGGCAACAAGGGTATGAGGTTCAGATGAGTGAATACGCGGATTGAAACCCGCGCGCTTGACCCGTGAGTTGAGAGGGAAAGCACTCCCAATTTCGAGTTAAGTGGTGTGTCCTTGGTGACCTTCGTTTTCTTCTGTTCCTACCCCTCCTGATTTTAGCTCAAGGTGAACTTACCAACGGAACTTCGACGGAGTGAGGCGAACCTGCCGGTCGCAATTCTGGCGGGTGGGCGTGCCACGCGCCTGGGGGCGATCGCACACGCGGTGCCCAAGCTGCTCGTGGAGGTGGCGGGCGAGCCGTTTTTCGAACACCAGCTTCGCCTGCTGCGCCGCGCGGGGCTCACCCGGCTCGTGCTGTGTCTCGGACACCTGGGCGAGCAGATCGTCGAACGCTATGGCGACGGTTCGAGCCGTGGCATGCACATCGATTACGTGTTCGACGGGCCGACGCTGCTCGGGACCGGCGGAGCCCTGATCCGTGCCCTTCCGAAACTGGGCGAGGCGTTCTACGTACTCTACGGCGACAGTTACCTGCCCATCGATTATCGCGCCGCCGGCCGCGCGTTCCTGGACTCGGGCCGGCTCGGGCTCATGACGATTTACGAAAACGCGGGCCGTTATGACACCAGCAACGTCTGGTTCGAGGACGGTGGCATCCGTTTGTACGACAAGCGCGCTCCCGATCCGAGAATGCGACACATCGATTACGGCTTGGGCGTATTCAGCGCGGAGGCCTTCGATGGCTGGCCCCGCGACGAGGCGGTGGATCTCGGGGACGTCCAGCGCACCCTCGCCGCGCGGGCCGAGCTGGCGGGGTTCGAGGTGCGCGAGCGCTTTTACGAGATTGGGTCGCCGGCGGGCCTTCTTGAGCTCGACACCTACCTGAGGGCGAAGGCCAGCCCCGAAAACTAGGCGCGGCGGCAGGCGCGCTTGTCTCCGCCCGTGCCCGCCTCAAGCCTCGCGAGCCATGGACAATGAAGCCTCCCCCCAGTCCCCGCAGGGCGAAATCGTCATCCGCACCCTGGCGATGCCGGCAGACACGAACTCGAACGGCGACGTGTTTGGCGGCTGGCTGATGTCGCAGATGGACATGGGCGGCGCGGTGCTCGCCCGAACCACCGCCCACAGTCGCGTGACGACTGTGGCGGTCGACGCGATGGCGTTTCACCATCCGGTCCTCGTGGGAGACATCGTGACGTGTTACGCCTCGCTCCTCCGGATCGGGCGCACCTCGATGAAGATCGATGTCCAGGTGTGGGTGAGCCGGAAGACGGACGGCGAGCCCGTGAAAGTGACCGAGGGTGTGTTCACCTACGTGGCGATCGGTCCCGATGGCCGGCCGCAGCCGGTGAAGCGGTGAAGCGGCGGTTTTCGACTTTTCGACGGGCTGGATTGAGGCTTTTCTAGCGAGCCATGTCCTATTCCAGCCAGCACCTGACTGAGACCGCGGCGATCGCGGCGCGAATTGATCCTGCCGACTGCGAAGCGTGTGTCGCGGAACTGCGAGCGGTGCGCGAGCGCGGCGGGCGGCTGTTCATCTTGGGCGTTGGTGGGAGCGCGGCGAATGCCAGCCATGCGGTGAACGATTTTCGCAAGATCGCGGGCATCGAGTGTTATGCGCCGACCGACAACGTCTCCGAGCTCACCGCACGGACCAACGACGAGGGCTGGGCGACGGTGTTCGCCGCCTGGCTCGTGACCAGCCGCCTCTCGGCGCGCGACGCGTTGCTCGTCTTCTCGGTGGGCGGAGGGAGTCTGGAGAAGAACATCTCCGCGAATCTGGTGCATGCCGTGCAGCTCGCGAAAAAGGTCGGTGCGCGGGTGATCGCGGTCGTCGGCAAGGATGGCGGCTACGCCGGCGCGATGGCCGACGCGCGGGTGATCGTCCCTGTGGTCAACCCGGAGAACATCACCCCCCACACCGAGGCGTTCCAGGCGGTATTGTGGCACCTGTTTTTCTCGCATCCGGACCTGAAGTTGAACGCGACCAAGTGGGAATCGGTGGGTGCGACGCCTGCCGGGGCCTGAAGCGCATCCCGGCGAAGGCCTGTGCCCGGTGGCGTTCGCCGGGACTCTTCCTCAAACCGCGCGATCCGGAAATGAGACACTCACGACTGCTTCCCCTGGTCGCTTCGGTGCTGGCGTTTGCCGCCTGCGTGCCGACTGGGTCCGCCCGGACGAAAATCGTCGGGTACTGGCCGAGTTGGACGGGCGACCCTGCGACGATCGAATACCGCTGCCTGACGCACGTGATGTACGCCTTCGCCTTGCCGGAGGACCGGGGCGACGGAACGCTGCGCCCGCTTCGGAATCCGGAGGTGCTGGACCGCATTATAGCAGCCGCCCATGCGCGGGGAGTTCATGTCCTGCTGTCGGTCGGCGGCTGGCAGGATGGCAGGAATCCAGGATTCGACCGGCTG